>DASURJ010000982.1:0-16612 GCA_036280115.1 Gemmatimonadaceae bacterium | reverse complement strand
TTGCCGGCGCCGTTCGGCCCGAGCAGACCGTAGACCACCCCGCGTGGTACCTGCAACGTGAGGTCGCGGACCGCGACGTGGTCGGCGTACCGCTTGACCACGTGCTTGACGTCGATGGCGAGATCACTCATCAGGGGAGGACTGTGGTGTCGATGGCGATGCGGGCGGCAAGGCACGCCCGCGCGCCGCCTGCCAGATTGGCTCGCTCACGATCGCAATACTGTCGAGTCTGGCACCTGCGTCAGCTATCCCCTACGCGGTGCACGGGCAGGTTGTGTCAGTGCCGGCCGACTCCGCGAACGAGGAGCAGCGTCGGGCGCGCCCGGTCCGTCGCAATTACCGCCAGCTCAACGCGTCTGTCGCCGCACGCCTAACGACGATTTCGGCGATGCCGTCGGGCCGGTCTTCAGTCGCCGCTGATCGGTCGGCGAGTGATCAGTAGGCAGTGATCAGTCGGGCAGTCATCCGTCGTGAGTTCATTAGTCGTCAGTGCTCAGTAACGTCGCTGGCCACCGACGACCGAGTCACCCACGACGGATGACTGCCCGCCGTTCGCCCGTCGTCCGTCGCCCGTCACCCGGCTCCTATCGAAACCCCTGCGACTGTCCGCTAGTCCCCTACCGGCGATTCACGTCCAACGATTTTTCAGCGCCCGCGACGCGGCACTCGCTCGGAATGACCGCGTTACGGGCGCGTCTCGACTTCCTCCGCCGTTCGTCGAACGTGCGGAGCGAGCTCGCCTCGTCGCGTCTCCTCGATGACAGTCTGCGCGCCCTGCCGGAGGTCTGCTGCGGCCGTGCGTGCCGCCTCGGTCATGTTTCCGGGGGTGAGCTCTGGCGAGACGCCACCGCGTACGCCGCCGGCCGGCAACACGCCCACCCCGTGCTCGTACACCATGTTGCCGCCGAGGTAGGCGGTGTACATCATGGTGGCGAGCCCGGCGAGCCCGAGCGCGAGATAGCCGGGCGTCGCCTCCTCGTGTCGCGACCGCCAGATCGCCATCGCGGTCGCCGCACCGACCATCCCCAGGTTCAGGTTCCTGTGCGTGACGAGCTTGTCGCGGGCTTCACCCGTCGCGTTCACTTC
The DNA here is from genome assembly GCA_036280115.1 of Gemmatimonadaceae bacterium. Classification (GTDB taxonomy): domain Bacteria; phylum Gemmatimonadota; class Gemmatimonadetes; order Gemmatimonadales; family Gemmatimonadaceae; genus JAJKIV01. The sequence continues at coordinate 15,526 of DASURJ010000982.1, read as the reverse complement.
TTCCTGCGCGACGAGCCCCGCGACGGCGGCAGCCGCTGCGCTCGCCGCGGCGAGGGGGATGGTCGTTCGTCCGAGGTCCTTGATCGCCTTACTTCCGGTCGCCCGACCGATCAGGTCGGCTCCGATGGACAGGGGGAGGAGCGCCAGCGGGTAGTGCACGAGCGACGGGTGGATTTCCTGCAGTCGCATTGCCATGAACGTCACTCCGGAGCGGGAGCGCCGAAACACCGCAACACCAGGGCCGTTGCTCGGCTGACGCCCGATTGTTAGGCGCGTGCGTCGAGCGATCGCGTACGCCTAAAAGCCCAGGAGCCTCACGAGCGCAGGGCCCTGACGGCCGGTACGTGCGCGACATCCGCGTGCCGGCGCCACTCTTAACGCGATCATTCTCCGGTGGTCGTCTCAGGTCCTCGTCTCCGGACACGTCCCTACCTCCTCGGCCGCCGGCCTGCCTCTCCACTTCGCTTCGTTCGCGGATACGGAACGTCACGGTGCGAGACGCGCTAGCTTTGAAGAGGTACCACGGCAAACAGCGTCGTCCCAACCGATAATGCCCTCAGAGACCGCCCCATCCGCCGCCCGCAAGGACTTCATTAGAGAGATGGTCGCCGAAGACGTCGCGACCAACCGCTTCGGCCGCCCCGTAGCGACGCGATTCCCGCCCGAGCCGAACGGGTTCCCTCACATCGGCCACGTGAAGTCCGTCTGTCTCAACTTCGGCATCGCGCAGGAGTTCGGCGGCCGGTGCAACCTTCGGTTCGACGACACCAACCCCGCCACCGAAGACATCAGGTACGTCGAGGCCATCAAGCGCGACGTCGAATGGCTCGGCTTCACGTGGGACGCCGAGCTCTACGCCAGCGATTACTTCGAGCGACTGTACGAGATCGCCGAGGACCTCGTGAAGCGCGGCAAGGCGTACGTCGATTCGCAGACCGAAGACGAGATCCGGGTCAACCGCGGCACCGTGACCACGCCCGGCGTCCCGGGCCCGTTTCGCGACCGGTCGCCGGACGAGAACCTCGACCTGCTCCGCCGCATGAAGGCCGGCGAATTCCCGGACGGCGCCCACGTCCTCCGCGCGAAGATCGACCTCGCGCATCCGAACATGATCATGCGCGACCCGGTGCTCCTGCGTATTCGCCACGAGACGCATTACCGCCGCGGCGACGAGTGGTGCATCTACCCGCTCTACGACTTCGCGCACGGGCTCTCGGACGCCATCGAAGGGATCACGCACTCCCTCTGCACGCTCGAGTTCAAGGACAACAAGGACATCTACGACTGGCTCGTCTACGAGGCCGGGTTCGAGCGACCGCCCGAGCAGACGGAGTTCGCGCGCCTCGAGCTCGACTACACCGTGCTGAGCAAGCGAAAGCTTCTCAAGCTCGTGAATGAAGGGCACGTGTCCGGGTGGGACGACCCGCGCATGCCCACGATCGCGGGGATGCGACGTCGCGGCGTGACACCCGAGGCGCTGCGCAACTTCGCCGAAGCGATTGGCGTCGCGCGAAAGCCCGCGCGCACCGAGCTCGCGACGTTCGAGCACTTCGTGCGCGACGACCTCAACATGCGCGTGCCGCGCGTGATGGCCGTGCTCGACCCGCTCAAGGTTGTCCTCACGAACTATCCCGAGGGCCAGGTAGACGAGCTCGACGCGTCGTACTACCCGCACGACGTGCCGCTCACCGGCTCGCGGAAGGTGCCGTTCTCTCGCGAGCTCTGGATCGAGCGCGCCGACTTCATGGAGAACCCGCCGAAGAAGTTCTATCGGTTGGCGCCGGGGCGAGAGGTGCGGCTCCGCTACGGCTTTTTCATTACCTGTACCGACGTCATCAAGGACGCGTCGGGCGAAGTGGTCGAGCTCCGTTGCACCTACGACCCGGCGACGCGCGGCGGCGACGCCCCCGACGGTCGCAAGGTTCAGGGCACCATACACTGGGTGTCGGCGCTCCACGCCCTCGACGCCGAAGTCCGGCTCTACGACCGCCTCTTCACCGTCCCGGACCCGGACGCCGTCGAAGGGCAGGAGATCACGGATCTGCTCAACCCCGAGTCGCTCGTCGTCATCCCGAACGCGAAGGTGGAGCCGAGCGTGGCGAACGACCCCCTCGGCTCGCGGTATCAGTTCGAGCGCACGGGCTACTTCATCAGCGATACGGTCGATTCGAAGCCGGGACGACTGGTGTTCAACCGCACGGTCACGCTCCGCGACAGCTGGGCGAAGCAGAAGGACAAGTAACGCCGGGCGGGCTGGGCTCGCCTCTTGCGGCGTTGCGGGACCGTGTACCGCGGTGCAAGCTAGAACGAGCGTCCCGGCGTGACGACCGGAGTCGGGGCGCGTCGTTCCGTGGGGCTCGCATGGTGCCACGCTCTGGACCCTCTCATCGAGATCGCTGCCTCGCGCTCGCGTTAGGTTCCGCGGTCGGAGCGGCGCTCCTCGCATTGCTGCCCACCGCGCCGCTCGGCGCGCAGGTCGTCCGCGGTGTGGTCACCGACCGCGCGGCCGCGACGCCAGTGGCCGGCGTGGTACTGTCGGTTCACGACACGCGCGACTCCGTCGTGGCGCAGGTGCTCTCCGAGGAGAACGGCGCCTTCGAGATTCGCCTGCCGTCCGCCGGGACGTTCTCGCTCGACGTGAAACGGATCGGCGTTCGCCGCGTCCGCATCCCCGCGTTCACCGTCGCCGGCGGCGAAACGCGGCGCGTCGACGTGACCGTCGAGCCGCTTCCCGCCGTGTTGAGCTCCGTCCGCGTTACCGGCCGGACCGCGTGCGTGCGGCACCCCGATGCGAACGCGAAGACGGCCGCGCTCTGGGATGAGGCGCGCGCGGCGCTCTCCGCCGCCGTGATCTCGAAGCGCCTCCAGAGTGCCAACGACACCGTCGTTCGCTTCCAGCGCAAGCTCGACGTGGAGACCTGGCGCGTGTTGTTCGAGGATCGTCGCCGCGTCTCGACCTCGGCCGACCGGCCGTTCCGCAGCCTTCCCGCGGAAGAGCTGTCGGTCCACGGGTACGTGCGCACGAACACCGACGGTTCCGTCGACTACTTCGCGCCCGACGCCGAGGTGTTGTTGTCGCCGACGTTTCTCGACGATCACTGCTTCAAGCTCCGGCAGGGCTTTGGCGAACGGGTCGGCATGGTCGGCCTCGGGTTCGAACCGGTGCCCGACCGCGAGGTGCCGGATATCAAGGGCACGTTATGGCTGGACGCGAAGACGGCCGAGCTGCGCACGGTGGACTTCGAGTACACGTGGCTGCCTAACGAACAGCGGACGGCGGATTTCGGCGGCAGCGTCTCGTTCTTCCGCATGCCCGGTGGGCGCTGGATCGTACGCAGCTGGCGCATCCGTATGCCGGAGTTCGGCCACGAGAAGATCGTGACCCGTCATGACGGTTCGAAGATGTCGCTGGGCCGGACAGCGCGGCCGATCCTCGTGCGGATCAGCGAGGAAGGCGGCACCGTGCCGCTCGATGTGCTGCTGAATCAGGCCGGGCGTGTCTACGGTCGCGTGCGCATGGCTGGCGACAAGGCAAACCAGCCGCTCGTTGGCGTCACGGTCGCCCTCGACGGCACCGCCGATTCGACGGTAACGGGATCGGACGGCACGTTCGAGCTGCCGTTCGTGCAACCAGGGTCATACACGCTCGTGCTCCGCCACGCCGCGCTCGACTCGCTCGGCGTGGAACACGTCGGCCGCACCGTCGAAGTGGAGCCTGGCCCCTCGGCGCCGCTCGAGATCCTGTTCCCCACGTACGAGGACCTCGCGCAGCGGATGTGCGGTGACTCCATCGACTTCGACCGGATGTCGGTGATTCGGTTCCTCGTCGTCGACGCGGCGAATGGTGAGCCGCTCGCGAATACCCCAGCCATCCTGTCACGCGTTCCGCTCGATGCGAACGACCGGCCGATCGCCGACAGCGCGTCGGCCTGGGACGTGACGCTCGACAAGCGCGGCGGGTTCCTCGGCTGCGGGATGCGCTCGGATGAGATCGTGCGCCTCGAGTCGGTCCCCGAAGGCCAGCCGCCCTGGTTGGAGACCATTCGGCCGCGCGCGGGCGTGATCGGCTGGCATGTCATCCGCATCCGGAGACCGCAGCGGCCGCAGTGAGACGCGCCGGCGTTTACTCCGAGCGGAGCGCCTCGTTGGGATCCACGCGTGCCGCGCGCACCGCCGGTATGAGACTCGCCAGGACCGCTGCTCCCGTCAGCACTGCTGCAACGATCGCGTAGACGGCTGGGTCCGTCGGCGACACCGAGAACAGGAGCGGCCCCACCCAGCGACTCGCGGCCAGTGCGACCGCGACGCCGAGGACTACCCCGACGATCGCGAACCGCACGCCCTGTCCGAGCACCATGCGCAACACGTCCCCCGTTCGGGCCCCGAGCGCAATTCGAACCCCGATCTCCTGCGTGCGCTGCGCCACTCCATACGCGATGACGCTGTACAACCCCACCGAGGCGAGTACCAGCGCGAGCCCGCCGAACGCGACGAACATGGTCGCCCCGAGTTGCCACCTCCGCTGCCGTGGATCGAAGATCTCGCGCATCGGCATCACGGTCACGTACCCCGCGCCCGGCATGAGCGGCTGGAGCCGTCGACGCACCGCTTCGGCATGCGCCGCGGCATCACCGCGCGTGCGCACGAAGAGCAACGCGCTTTCCGGCCGGCGCTGTTCGATGGGGACGTACCACTGCAGCATGGCCGCGTCCGTGAGACTGTTCTGGCGGGTGTTCTCCGCGACGCCGACAACGATGTGGCACTGCCCGGTAGAGTCGCCGCGCACCATGATGCACTTGCCGATCGCGTCCTGCCCCGGCCAGAGCGTTTCCGCCATTCCCGCGCTCACCACGGCCACTCGCTGACCATCGGCGCGGTCGACATCGGTGATCCCACGCCCGCGCAGAATGCGCGTCCCCATGGTCTGGAAGTAGTCCGCCGACGCCATCTGCACGGTGAAACGGCTGGTCTGCCGCAGCGAGTCGATTCCCGGCACGGTGAATCCCATTCGTTCCGTGCTCCAGAACGGCACACTGATGCCGCGCGCGGCCGACTCCACTTCGGGCATGCTTCGCGCGGCGTCCACGAGTCGCCGGGCGAGCTCGGCACGCTCGGCGGCGGGGAGCCGGAGACCGCGCAGGTTAGGCAGCGCCACGAGGACCGGGTCCACGTCGAAGCCGAGATCCATCGCCCGCACGTTTCGCAGGCTGCGGACGAAGAGCCCTGCCCCGACGAGGAGCACGACGGACAGCGTCGCCTGCAGCACCAGTAGCGTCGTTCGCGCACGCGACCGCTGGTAGGTGCCCTCGCGCACGCCCATCTTGAGCGACGGCGCGAGCGCCGCCCGCCCGGCCTGCAGCCCCGGCACGAGCCCGACGAGGATGCCAACGATGACCACGGCGGCGACGGCGAAGCCTAACGCGTGACCGTCCGCCAGCACGGTCGCCGAGCCCGGCTCGTTCAGGAACATCGCGCGCAACGCCGCGCCACCCCACTCGGCCGCGGCAAGGCCGGCCACTCCGCCTAACGCGGCGAGAAGTACACTTTCGGTGAGAACCTGGGCGAGGAGCCGCGCCCGGCTGGCGCCGAGCGCCATGCGAAGGGCGATCTCGCGCCTCCGAAACAGGGCGCGCGCGAGCAGGAGGTTCGCGACGTTCGCACAGGCTATGAGCAGCACGATCGCCGCGACGCCAGCCACCCACACCGCGATCCGTGACACGGGGCTGGCACTCGGACCGCGCTGGAGAACGATGGACTCGGCGGTTGCCCGCGGCCGCGCGGAATCCGCGTGCGGGATCGGACTGATCGCCCGCTCGGCCTCCCAGCTCAGCCGATAGACGTTCGCGAGGTCGGCGTTCGTGGCGGCGACGTCCACGTCAGGCTTCCGCCGCACGAGGATCGACAGCCACCCCCAGTTGTAGGTCGTGTGGTAATCGATGCGGCCGCGCTGCAGCGAAACGCCGTACCCGAACAGGGTTGCCGGGATGAACGCCACCGGCGTGCCCTCGTCGGCCAGTCCGACGAAGCCCGGCGGCGCGACGCCAATGATCGTGCACACCATCGGACCGACCTGCAGCGTCTGGCCGATCGCGTCCGGCGAACCGCCGTACTGTGCCTTCCAGTACGCGTGCGTCAGCACCACGACCGGCGCGCCGACCGGCACGCTGTCCTCGCGCGCCGTGAAATAGCGCCCGACGACCGGGCTCGCGTCGAACAGCCGCCAGAAGCTCGCACTCACGACCGCCACGGGCAGCTCACGCGCGTCCTCGCCGACCCCGAGGGCGAGCTCACGCTCCGCGTACGCTGCCACGACGTCCACGGTCCTCGCGTCGCGGGCGAAATCGAGGTAGCGCGTGAACTCCGCCGTGGCGCCGTTCTCCTCGGACCCCTCGAACCAGTAGCGGAGGAACACCCGGTGCACCCGGGCAGCATCCGCGAGGTACGGTGGCGTCCGGAGCAGGAGCCGGTCGACGATGCCGAACATCGCCACGGTCGCACCGATCCCAAGGCCCAGCGTGAGGACCACGGCAGTCGTGAAGAGCGGGCGTGCGCGCAAGCCGCGCACCGCGTAGCGGACGTCCTGGCTGAGGACGTCGAGCCATGACACCCCGCTCACGTCCCGCGTGTCATCCTTGATGCGATCCACACCGCCGAACGCGACGCGCGCCTGGCGCATGGCATCGTCAGGGGCAAGTCCGCTCGCTTCGAGCTTTCTCGCTTCCTGCTCGAGGTGAAAGCGCAGCTCGTCGTCGAGATCCCGCTCCATCGCCGCCCGGCGGAACAGCGCTCGGAACCTGTACCGGAGGTCGCTCCACGTATCGCTCAGCCTGTCGCGTAGCACGGTGGCCCCCGGGTCAGCCCATGTCGAGCACGAGTCCGACCGCGGTCGTGAGCGACCGCCAGGCGTCAGTCTCGGCCTCCAGCTGGTTTCGGCCGCTGCGAGTGAGCTGGTAGTACTTCGCCCGCCGATTGTTGTCCGACGCGCCCCACTCGGCGCTGATCCACCCGCGTCGCTCGAGGCGGTGCAGGGCAGGATACAGTGACCCCTGGGGAATCTTCAGGGTTTGGCGAGATACCTGGTGGATGCGCTCGGAGATGGCCCACCCGTGCATGGGGCCGAGCGATACGGCCTTCAGGATGAGCAGATCGAGCGTGCCTTGAGGCAGATCGAGTCGGGATTCATCGGTCATTTTCCGGATTCCCTTTGTGCTTCTACAAGACTATGGCGGTTGACTTGTAGAAGCGCAAGGGGAGGAGCCATCCAGCCATCCAGCCATCAGCCATCAGCTTCAGAGGCATCGCGAGGGTTTTCGCTTTGCTGATAGCTGGTAGCTGATGGCTGATTGGTAGCTCGCGCGGCACCCCGCGCCGCGCGATGTAAGCAGTGTAAGCAGCCCCCCGATGTCGGGATAAGCAGTACGTAAGATCCCCCTAACATTTTCCTTCGCGTCGCCGGGACAATCGGCCCGGCCAGTGTTCATTATCGGAGGAGTTCGTGTTCGCTACTCGTGACGACGTTTACCGCGACCACCCGTCCACCGCGCCCACCCGCTACGAGACGCTGTCTGCAGCCCAATCGCTCGCCACTCTGGAGCGAGCACTCCACACGCTGCTCACACCGTTCGAGTACCCGGATGCCGCCGCGTGGCTGGACGCCGCTTGGACCGCGATGAGCGAGGTTACGGGCACCGACGTCCGCATGCCGACGGTGCGCGCGGACGAGTCGGGGTGGGATGCCATCGAGCGATCGCTCGAGGCCATGATGCAATCGGCCGGTCGCGTGGACGCCGATGCGGCTCCCCAGGAGACGCAGCGCGCCGCGATGGTCCGAGTCCTCGTGCCGCCCTTCAAGGCCGGTGTGTCCGAATGGCGTCGCCTGGCGGCGCGACGCGCGGAGCTGGCTGCCTTGCTAGATGCGATTCCCGAAGCAGTACTCATGTACGACGGCTCGGGCGGGCTGGTCCACGCCAACCCCCGGGCCGCCGAGCTGTTCGGAATGCCCGGGTCCTCCGGACCCGGGGCGCAGGTCCGCACCGAGGCGCAACGCATAGCGTGGGCGCTTGCCGCAGCGGCGCAGCGGACTGGCGATTCCAGAGCCACATCGCGAAACAACGCCATGGAAACGCATCGCGAGGTTCGCGCGGAAGGACGGGTCTACCGCCTACGCGGAACGCTCGCGAGCGGCTGGATGCCGGGCAATGAGGCCGGCGTCCTGGTCACCGCCGCGTTCGAGATGGTAAACCCGCTGACCGACATCGAGCTGCGCAGCCGCTTCGGCCTGAGCGCGCGCGAGATCGAGGTCGCCCGTCTCGTCGCGGCGGGGCTCTCCAATAATGAAGTCGCCGAGAAGCTTGGCGTTTCCTACTTCACGGCGCGCAACCACGTCGAGCGGCTGCTTTCCAAGCTCGGCGTCGGCAACCGGTCCCGCGTCGGGGCGGTGCTCCGGAACGAGGCCGCCTGAAGGAAGGGACGCAAATGCTCATTTCGGTCCGAAGGTGCTCATCAGTAAGTCAGGAATGAGTCTCCAGTCGGGCAGTCATCAGCAATCAGTGTTTCAGTGATCAGTCGCCGGTTGGCGCGGCTCGACTGCCGCCTCACTGGCGACTGAACCACTAAGACACTCACAACCGATGACTGCCCGACTGGAAACTCACGACTGGTTACCGGACCAGGAGCGGTTTCTGATGCCTGCCAGGTACCTTACCCCCCGGCACGGATTTCGTCGTGTAGCTCGACCGTCTCCTGTTCCGGCTCAGCATCCAGCTCTTTCCGTAACCGATCGACGAAACGCTGGTAGAGCTTGAGCGCCTGCCCCCGCTCGCCGACGGTCGTATAGCAGCGCATGAGCGCCCGTACCGCTTCTTCGTTCAGGTCGTCGCGAGCCAGCACGCGCCGGTACGCATCTGCCGCCTTCGCAACGCGATGCTCCTCCGCGTGGCGATTGCCGAGCTCCATGAGACCGTCCACGAACAGCTTCTGGAGCCGGTCGCGGTGCTCCAGATGCCAGTCGCCTGCCGGCTCTCCATCCATGAAATCGCCGCGATACCGACCCAGCGCCTTCTCGAGCATCGCCGCCGCGCCCTCTTCACGCCGCTTCAGCGCGCGCCGCGCCGCCGTGATCTCGTTCTCGAACGCACCGACGTCGAACTCCGCAACCACCATCGGGTCCACGACATAACGGTCGTTCGACAGCGTGATCCAGTCGGGATTTCGTAACGCCTTCCGGAGGCGGTGCAGCGTCACGTGGAAGCTGTTCCTCAGCTGCGCCGACGACGCTTCCGGCCAGAACACCAGCCCGACCTGCTCCTTCGTCCGTCCTTCCGGATGCATCAGAAGGTAGACGAGGAGCTCACGCGGTCGGGCAGATCCCCAGGCGGTGGTGTCGACCAGGTCTCTGCCCACGAACACCTGCAGGGGGCCAAGCGCCAGCACGCGCAACATCAGCGCTGCCGGTACCGGCACCGGCGGCGTGACGGTCGGGTCGATGTCGAGCACCGGCACGCGATACTCGGCGGTATGGGTCCCGCCCGCCTCGGCCGCGACCTGCGAGACATCTTCCATCGAGAGCTTGCGGCCCTCCGCGTACAACCGATCGAAATGTCCGCCGAGCCGCTCGCGGGCCCTCTCTACCCAGCGCTCCCGTTCCTGACGGTCAGAGGCCGGCAGGGCGATCGCGATTCGCTCGCGCAGCGCGTCGACGGCGCCCATGAGCTTCACGCCGTCGGCGTACCGCTCGCGCGCCAGGGCGAGCACGGAAAGCCCTTCGATGTCCAGCGCGAGCCCCCACCCATCGCCTACCTCGAGGTGAACCCGCAACCCGTCGCTCAGCCGCGCGTACGCCTCGTCGTACTCGCCGAGCCTGCAGAGCACCTTGCCGAGCATGGCACTCGAGTGAGCGAACGACGTGCGGTGTGAGATCGTGCGGCCGAATCGAACGCCGTCCTCGAACATCGATCGGGCGAGCTCGGTCTCGCCACGGACATCCGCCGCCCAACCGCGCCAGAAACGGATGAACGAGTGCAGGACGGAGAGCGGTAACGGCTTCGCGAGCTCGTACGACTCGTCGAGCAGCTTTCCGGCGAGCTGCGTGTCGCCAAGCATGATGTAGCTGGCGCCGAGCTTCGAGAGCACGAAGGCAATGGCGGCCGTGTCGCCGTGGGCACGAAGGAGCTCGAGGCTCTCGGTGAAGGCGTCGCGCGAATCCTCGTAGTCACCCTGCGCGAGCGCGCTCAGTCCACCGGCCGAGAGGGCACGGGCGCGGAGTAGCGGGTCGGCATTCGGGGCGGCCGCGATCGCGCGGGCGATCTGCTCGCGCGCCTGTGTGAACTGTCCGGCGCCGTACCAGTACCCCGTGCCGTACCAGTACCAGAACAGCGCGTCGGCGAACCGAAGCGCCATCTCGGCGCGCGATGGATCGGCCGCTGCCCAGACGGACGCGTCGCGAAGATTGTCGTGCTCGACAGCGATGCGCGCGAGCAACCCCGGCTCGTGCTCGCCGCCAATAATGAGCGGCGCAAAACGCTCCGCGAACTCGAGATAGTGTTTGGCGTGCAGCTCGCGGTATCGCGGGAGCCCGCCGGCCCGGTTAAGGAGCTCGAGCCCGTACTGCCGTACCGTCTCGAGCAGGCGGTAGCGCGCGACTCCGTCCCCGGCGTCCATGACCACGAGCGACTTGTCCACCAGCGTCGCCACGCCATCGAGGATATCCTCGGCCTCGAGCGGCTCGCCCACACAGACCGACTCGGCCGCCTCGAGCGAGAAGCTTCCGGAGAACACGGCGAGGCGGCAGAGCAGCGCCTGCTCGCGCGGCTCCAGGAGACTGTAGCTCCAGTCCATGGTCCCGCGAAGCGTTCGCTGTCGCGGGAGCGCCGTGCGACTCCCGGTGGTGAGCAGTCGGAACGCGTCGTCCAGCCGTGCGGCAATCTGCTCCGGCGAGAGCACGCGAACGCGCGCGGCCGCAAGCTCGATGGCGAGCGGGATCCCGTCGAGGCGGCGGCAGATGTCGCGCACCGCACCGGCGTTCGTCTGAGTGAGCTCGAATGACGGAAGCGATGCCTGCGCGCGCTCCACGAACAGCTGAGTCGCTTCTGCACCCCCCAGGGGCGGTGTAAGCCAGGCGGTCTCGCTCGGGATGCCGAGGGCTTCCCGACTCGTCGAGAGGATCGTGAGCCTCGGACAGGCTCGAAGCAGCTGTTCGGCGAAGTCTGCTGCGGCATCCACGAGGTGCTCGCAGTTGTCGAGCACGAGCAGCATCGAGGTGTCGGCGATGGTGGCGACGAGCGCCTCCACCGGGTGCCCACCGCGGTCGGGAATGTGAAGCGCAGCCGCGACTTCCCGCGCGACGGACGTGGGGTCGTGCACCGGCGCGAGGTCCACCCATCCGAGGCGCGTGAACCGCGCCGCCGACGCCGCAGCAACTTCCCTCGCGAGTCGGGTCTTCCCGCTGCCACCGGCTCCCGTGAGCGTGAGCATCCGCGTGCTCCCGAGCAGCCGTCCCAACTCGGTCAGCTCATTCCCGCGTCCGATGAAGCGGGTGAGGTGAACGGGCAGGTCGACGCTGGTCGGTGGGGCCGAAAGTGCGCTCGGGGATGGAGGCGCGGCCGTGGTCATCCAGGATTTCCTGGCGGAGGGATGCTCGAAAGCGACGGCGGCAAGGATAGAGCGCGGACCGTCGGTACTCAAGCGTTTTCGGTTGTGACGAGTCGATGCAAAGCGTCGACGACCGAGCGCAGACCCGCGCGATACTTATGCGTCCTGGCCGCTCGCCGAGATGAAGCGCTCGATCCGCTCGACGGCCTCGGCCGGCTGCCATTCGGGAGCGACGTAGAGCATACGGCTCCGGTCGAGCGTCGAAGGCGCTGCACCATTGGACGCCGTGTTGCGGCCGTTTCTCTCACCGTTCGTCACGAGCACGAGCTTCCTGACCGTGAAGTCGTCGGCGGCCGCCACCGCGAGCGCGGCGCCGCTCGCCTGGCCGCCTGCCACGAGTGCAACCGACGTCAGGCCAATGCCTTCGATGAAGGAGCGCAGCCAGCCCGTCATGTCGGGGTCGGTCCCGGGCGTCTGGGGGATGACGAGGCGATACCGACCCGCGAGGCTCTCGACGAGCGGCGCCCAGACGGCGTTGTCATTGGCGTTGGCACCCACGACGATGACCGGCAAACCGCTGCCACGTCGCACGTAGCGCGTGACATGGTTGCCGACCCTGACCTCGGCACACTTGCCCGAGGACCAGCTCGCGGTGGTCGCGCAGTAGTCGAGTAAGTCACTCACGGAGGGAATATCCGCGCGGATGCTTACAGGGCGCTTTCAGCGAGCGTGTCGCCTCGAGAGCAACCGTCGCTCGCAGAGGAGGATGTCGCTCATTCCCTCATCCCCTCGAGGGAATCGAATCCTCCACCCGGAGGACTACGATGCCTGCAGGACGCCAACACTCCTCTTGCTAAACGAAAGGAGAGATTGTATTACTCTCGGCAAACGAAAGAAGAGGCGTAGCAGTGGCCGAGAACGAACGCGGTGGCGAAGTCATCAAGGGGACCCTCGATCTCCTCGTGCTCAAGGTCCTGCAACTCGGACCCATGCACGGCTGGGGGATCACTGAGCTCATCGAGCAACGCTCCGAGAACCTGCTCAGCGTGAACCAGGGCTCCCTCTATCCGGCCCTCTACCGACTCGTAAGGCAGGGACTCATCCGCTCCGCATGGAGGACGACGGAGAACAACCGCCGCGCCCGGTTCTACGAGCTCACCACCGCCGGCCGTGAAGCGCTTGGCGACGAGCGGGCCCAATGGGAGCGACTCTCGCGTGGCGTGAATCTCGTGCTGGGGACGACAGGAGGCTGACGATGTCGAAGCGACGGCTGGGCCGCTTCGTGGAGTCCCTTCGCGCGCGGTTTGCGGAAGCGCCAGAGCAGGGCATGGATGAGGAGATGCGGTTCCACCTCGAGATGGCCACGCGTCGCTACGTCGAGCAGGGGCTGCCACCTGTCGAGGCGCGACGAAAGGCGCTCGCGGCGTTTGGAGGCGTCACCCAACATCAGGAGGTCGCGCGCGAGGCGACTCCCGGCCACTGGGTGGACCAGTTGGGGCGCGATCTCCGGTACGCCATCCGGACGCTTCACCGGAACCCCGGGTTCGCCGCATCCGTCATCTTGACGCTCGCGTTAGGTATCGGAGCGAACACCGCGATCTTCAGCGTCGTGAACGGCGTGCTCCTGCGTCCGCTGCCGGTGCCGGAGCCCGAGCGGCTCGTATTCGTCGGGTGGGAGTTCAGGCCCGGGCGATGGAACGTCCTCTCCCAGCACAAGTTCGATTACCTGCGACGACACACGAACGGCTTCGTCGGCCTCACGACCTATCGCACCACCGAACGCGAGCTCGGAGGCGAGCCTGACGCGAGACTCGTGAAGGCGGTTCGTGCAGGCGAGGATTTCTTTCCGGTCATTGGCGTCGCACCGGCGTTGGGCCGAGGGTTCACACCGGACGAGTACAGGGCTGCGAACCCCGATGTCGCCGTGCTGAGCGACGCTCTCTGGCGCAGCGCGTTCGGTGCGGACCCCGGAATCGTCGGTCGTCAAATTCGCTACGGGGGCACGCCGTACACCGTGGTCGGAGTGCTCCCGGCCACGTTCCGGATCCCCGGCGTTCCGGCGCGATCCGTCGAGTTGGTCGTTCCGTATCTGTTCCAGCCTGATCCGAGCGACGACTCGCACAACACGCTCGTCATTGGTCGCGTCCGGGACGATCGTACCGCAGCGCAGCTCGCGGCCGACCTGGGTGCGGCGAGCCGCGCGTTCCGGACCGAGCACCCGGACCTCGCTACCGAAACGGGGCGCTATCGGCTTCTCGGCTTCGACGAGATCTACGTCGACCGTTACGAGCGGACGCTGTGGATGCTCCTGGGTGCCGTCGGATTCGTGCTGCTCATTGCGGCGGCGAACGCGGCGAACTTGCTGTTGGGCCGAGCGGCGGCACGGGAGCGCGAGATCATGGTGCGGGCGGCGCTCGGCGCGAGCCGTCGGCGCATTGTCCTCCAGCTCCTGAGCGAGGGTATCATACTTTCCGTCATCGCGGGCGTGCTCGGGCTTGCGATCGGCATGTGGGGTGTGAGCGCGCTGCTCGGGCTCATGCCCAGCGAGTTGCCGCGTGCCGACGAGATCGGTCTCGATCATCGCGTGCTCGGCTTCACGCTGGCGATCGTCGCGCTCACGGGGATCGTGTTCGGCCTCGCCGCTGCACTGCCGAGCAACCGCCTCAATCTCGCGGGCGCGTTCGGCGAACGGGTTCGCAGTGCCGCCGGAAACGCGAGGAGTCGTGACCTGCTCGTCATGGCGGAGACCGCCTTCGCCATTATCCTGCTTGCCGGTGCCGGCTTGCTGCTCACGAGCTTCGCGAAGCTGCGCGCGATCGATCCCGGGTTCAGCCCCGACGGCGTCGTGACCGTTCGCTTCGGCCGCATGCCCGAGGAGTACACGACGGCGGACGCGAGGTGGAACTTCGAGCGTCAGGTGCTCGAGCGACTCGCGGCGGTCCCCGGCGTTCGGGCAGCCGCGGGGCTCTCGAGCGTGCCACTCGAGCGCGGGATGAACCTCCCGGTGAGCGTGACAGGCACGAACGAGAGCGAGGGCGCGGCCGAGTGGCGTGCGGTGACGCCGGGCTACTTCGAGACACTCGAGATCCGGATGCTCCGCGGTCGCCCGTTTCGCGCGGCCGATGGCCGCAACGCGCCGCGCGTGGCGATCATCAACGAGGCACTCGCGCGGCGGTTCTTCCCCGGGGAAGACCCGTTAGGCAGGCAGATCGACATCGGACGCTACGAGGACAGATGGATGTCCGACGACTTCAGCGGAAGCGCCGAGATCATCGGCGTCGCCGCCGACGTCCGTGAGATGGGGCTCGACCGGCCTCCGCGCATCACCATCCTCGTCCCGCTCGCGCAGGCGCAGGATGGCATGCTCGACGCTCCGCTGCTCGTCGTTCGTTCTGCACAACCCGCCGCCCTCCCGGCCGCGATCCGCGACGCCGTGCAGAGTATCGATCGTCGCATCCGCCCGCCCACGATCGAGCCGGTCTCGAACATCATCGATGCGTCGACGGCGGAGGAACGCTTCCAGACGACGCTGCTCACGCTGTTTGCCGCAAGCGCGCTCGTGCTGACGGCGATCGGCATCTTCGGCGTCGTCTCGTACGGCGTGCAGCGCCGCGTTCGCGAGATCGGCGTGCGTGTAGCGCTCGGCGCGCGCGCCGGGGACGTGTTCCGTCTCGTGGTGGGGAGGTCCCTGGCATTCGTGGCGGCGGGCACCGTGCTTGGCCTCGCCGGTGCCCTCGGGCTGACGCGGTTCCTGTCGAACGCGCTCTTCGGCGTGACCGCGACCGACCCGGTGACGTTCGGCCTGGCGGTGATGGTGCTGTTAGGCATTGCGGCGCTCGCGTCGTACCTCCCGGCGCGGCGTGCAACGCGAATCGACCCGGCGGTGGCCCTCAGGCTGGAGTAGAATCGGGGTCAGAGTCGAATATCATAGTTTCTA
>DASURJ010000981.1:0-8812 GCA_036280115.1 Gemmatimonadaceae bacterium | reverse complement strand
GGCGATGACCAGAGCCATTCACGCTCTGGGTGGTTCAGCCATCGAGCTCGCTCAGAACTCGCGCCGCTTCATCTCCTTGAAGAACTGCGTGCGCTCCACTTCGACGTCGCCATCCTCCTCGGTGGTGCCCCGGGTGGCGGCCAGCGTGGGGTCGTAGGTCCTGTTCTGCTTGGCTTTCGCGGCTTTTTCGACTTTCGCGACGTTCTTGCGGATCAACTTCGCGAGCTGCTTGTCGTCCACTGGAATGCCTCCAACGGTCGGTGAGTCACGAGCCAACCAGCCCATCTGGCGGGCTCACATCGGATAGACGAGCGTCGAGCGCTGCGGTCGCGGGACGATTTGTGGTACACGTCACCGGGGATCGAGGGTCGCCACGAGCTTCTTCGGGGCGACGAGCCGGTATGCGTCGCGCATGAGCTCGCCGACTTCCTTCCAGTCGGGGTTTCGGTCGAGTCGGATCCCGATCCAGCCGCTGGGCCCCACGTAGGGCGGGACGAAGAATCGATCGGGTTCGGCGCGGACCATGACGGCCTGGTTGCCGGGTGCGGCCTTCGCCCAGACGGCGGGGCGCCCGCCGCCGTGGTGGTTCTCGCTGTGGGCGTACATGGCGAAGAGCTTGTTGCGCACCCGGAACGTGGGCTCGCCCCACGCCTCGACCTCGTGCGCCTCGGGGAGCGCGAGACACAGCTTTCGCAGTCTAGCCAACGGGCTGGCCGCCATTCACTCCATCTTCTCGAGCCTGACACAATCTAGTGCGATGGTTTGCCAACTCACCAACTCTACGCCCAACCCCATCGGAACCATGCGCCCTGTGGGTCTCCTCCTGTGCGTGTGTGCCGTCAGCCTGCCGGCGCAGGTGCCGACTGTGGAGCTCAGGCCCGGCCTCGTCATCACACGCTCCGTTCGGGTAGCGCCCCGGACGTACCGCTTGCCGGCGCCCGCGTCGCTCGACTCGGCGGTCATCGTCGTGCGCGGTGACGGCATTACCGTGGACTTGAGCGGCGCGACGCTCGTTGGCGCCCCGGAGGGAGCCGATCCCGACGCCGGTGCGGGCGTCGCCATCCGGGTGGAGGGTGGCCGGAACGTGCGCATCACCAACGGGCGTATCCGCGGCTACAAGGTAGGGATCCTCGCCCGCGGCACGCGCGGGCTCACGCTCGCCGACAACGATCTCAGCGACAACTGGAAGCCGCGCCTCTTCAGTCTCGTGGAACACGAGAGCCTCGTCGACTGGCTGTCGTACCACCGCAACGAGAAGGACGAGTGGCTGCGCTTCGGTGCCGCGGCGTACCTCGCGGATGTGAAGGGCGGAGAGATTCGCGGCAATCGCGTCCAGCGCGGCATGAACGGCGTGCTCCTCGTGCGAAGCGACAGCCTGCGGATCTGGAACAACGTCATCACGTTCAACTCCGGGATCGGCTTCGGCCTCTATCGCTCCAGCGACAACCTCATTACGCACAACCACGCCGACTACAACGTACGCGGCTACAGCCACGGCTTCTATCGCCGAGGGCAGGATTCCGCCGCGCTCCTCATGTACGAGCAGAGCTGCCGGAACGTCGTGGCGTACAACTCGATGACGCACAGCGGCGACGGGCTCTTTCTCTGGGCCGGTCAGAGCACGATGGACACCGGGCAGGGCGGGGCGAACGACAACGTGTTCGTCGGGAATGACTTCAGTTACGCGCCGACGAACGGGATGGAGGCGACGTTCAGCCGGAACGTCTTTCTCGCGAACCGCATCGAGGGCTCGGACCACGGGCTGTGGGGCGGCTACAGCTTCGAGTCGAAGGTGGTGGGGAACGACTTTCGCCGAAACCGGATCGGGATTGCGATCGAGCACGGGCAGCACAACGAGATCGCGCGCAACCGCTTCGTGGGTGATACGACCGCGATCTCGCTCTGGGCGAACCCCATCGAGCCGTCGGATTGGGGATACCCGAGGCATCGGGACACGCGAAGCCGGGATTACCGGATCGCCGAGAATACGTTCGTCGGGCAGCGGGTCGTCTACCGCGTCCGGGCGACGCGCGGCGTGAGCCTAACGAGTAACCGGGTTGTCGGTGCGGATTCGGTCCATGTCCTGGCCGACACGGCCGGGTGGACGGAGAGCGGCGACGTGCGCGACGGAGCGCCGGTGTCGGCTGAGCCACTCACGCTCGAAGCGCGACTGGCCGCGTTACCGCCCGACCTCGCGCGTCTCGTCCCGGCACGGATCCAGGGCGGTCTTCATCCCGACTCGGCTCCGCTGGCGCGACGCGAGCGATCGGACATCGTCGTGACGGAGTGGGGCCCGTACGATTGGACGGCGCCGCTGCTCTGGCCCGTCGATAGCACGCGCGCGAGGCCTCTCAGATTGCGGGTGGTAGGTCCGGCGGGGCGGTGGCGCGTCGTCGGCCGCCGGGGCGTCGCGTCCGTGTCTCGCGAGAGCGGTCGCACGGGCGACACCCGTGAGGACACGATCGCGGTCACGCCGGCCCGGGATGGCGCGAGCGACTGGGAGTTGACGCTCGAGCACCGCGCTCCGGTGACTGGCGGTCCGGAGGCGGTGCGACGTTTCTCGTACGGCCGTTTCGAGCCGCCCGTCGACTGGCACGTGAGCTTCTTCACCTGGACCGACAGCATGGCAGACCCGGTGCGGAACCTCGAGGCGTTCGCTGCCGTGCTGCGTGGCACACCGGTCATCACTCGTCAGGCAGGGCGACTCGACTACATGTGGTACCGCCCGACGATGCCCGGGCTTCCGCAGGAGCGCTTCGCCATTGAAGCCACGGGATCGGTCACGCTCGGCGCCGGCACGTACACGCTGCGGACCATCAGCGACGACGGCGTGCGCGTGTGGGTGGATGGCCGGCTCGCGATCGACAGCTGGACGCCGCACGAGTCGAAGGTGGACCACGTGTCGTTAGGCGCGGGGCGCCACGATATCCGCGTGCAGTACTACCAGCTTCGGGGATGGACGGAGCTCAGACTCGAGATCCTCCGCGGCGTCCATCGGAGTGAGGGATCGCCGGGACCACATTGACGATCGGGACCGGGGAACCGGACAGCAACCAGCCCTGGTTGCTGTTAGCTGGAACTGGTTGACGCGAAAAGCGTCCAACTGCGCTGCAGGGTGAACGGCTCCCGAGGTAGCGCTCGGCGCGCCGCGGCCAGTCGGAACGGCGATGACGCGGAAAGGGGCCGAAACGGCCGGATGCGGGACGCGTCTCGCGCCAGGTCAGGCATCCAGAACGGAGTTGAAACGGATGAGGGGGATGAGGAAATGAGCGACATCATCCTACGTTGGTCAAAGCTCCGCTCGCCGGAACGTGACTGAAGGGGAACGGCCGGCCGGGGACGCTGCTCGCCCCGGGAGCAGTCCCCGTCAGTTCACGGCTCTGGAGCGAGGGCGCGTCCCGGACGGGGAGCGATCCCACTCATCCCCCTCATCCCCTCATCCGTTCTCCCCTCCGTTCTGGATGCCGAAGCTGCGCGGCCTCGCGCGACGCAGCGGTCACGCGGGGTCGTCATCCGGCCGTTCGGCCCCTTTCGCGCCACCGCCGTTCCAACCAGGCCGGCGCTCCGAACCCAACCCTAGGAGCCGTTCATCCTGCCGGGCTCAGTCCGCGCGATCGGGGTGGGCGAGGACCACACGCGTTGCTTCGCGAAGCCGCTCGAGGTATGCGTCCACAGGCTCGTCGGCGCGGCGCTCCGGCACCTCGAAGTGGCGGTCGTCGGGCAGTTTCGGCCGCCCGCCCGGCTTCTGATCAACCATGAGGTCGCCGCCACGCACCTGCACGGCTCGCTCGAACCGCTCGACCGCGTCGAGGACGTCAGCGACCTCGTCGCTCGTCTCGTCGCCGTTCAGCCTGACGCCGCGCGCGGCCAGCTTCGCTTCCAGCTGAGCCTCGACCGTCTCGCGTGTCTCACGACGATGCGGGTCGAGTGCCTTCTGCCGTTCCTCGAAGCGATCGGGATCCTGTTTGTTGGCCATGCTGCGTCTCCGAAAGGGTGCCAGCGTCTGCCCGTCCGGCTGCAACCTCTACGCCAGGGCCCGCTCGGCGTTAGGCGGCTGGCCGGCACCGCTGCGTCGGATCCGCGGGTCGGTAAACTAGAAAGCCGAACCGTCGAGCTTCATGACGGGGCGCGCCCCGGCGTCGATCCGTGCCGCGAGCGCACGCGTCTCCGGTAGCAGTTTCGCCACGTAGAACCGGGCGGTCTCGAGCTTCGTGGTCGACAGCGCCGCCATCCGAACCCACATCCACCCCGTCGCGACGAGCCCGAAGAACCGGAGGTAATCGACCGCTGCCGCGCCAATTTCGTCCGGATCCTCCTGGGCGCGCGCCATCACGCGCGCGGTGGTCTGCGCCAGTGCGTGGAACGCGTCGCCCACGGCTTTCGCGAGCGGAGCCAGTTCCGGACGATCGGCCGCCTCGGTGAGATCGCGTTCGACGATCGCGCCGAACCGCTTCACCATGCGACCGTTCCCGTCGGGGACCTTGCGGCCGAGCAGGTCCATGGCCTGCACGCCGTTGGTGCCCTCGTAGATCTGCGCGATGCGCGCATCGCGCACGAACTGCTCCATGCCGTAGTCGCGGATGTAGCCGTGGCCGCCGTAGCACTGGAGCGCGAGGTTCGTGATCTCGAATCCGACGTCAGTGAAGAACGCCTTGATCACGGGCGTCATGAGCGCGACGAGATCGGACGCCTCGTCGCGGCGCTCAGCATCCGGGTGCCGCTCCTCGGTGTCCACGAGCATGCCCACCCAGTACGCGACCGCGCGCATGCCCTCGATGTACGCCTTCATGGTCATCAGCATCCTGCGCACGTCCGGATGAACGATGATCGGGTCCGCTTCGGCGTCAGGCGCGGCGGGCCCGCGGGCGGCGCGTCCCTGGAGGCGCTCCTTCGCGTACGCGACCGCGTTCTGGTAGCTCACCTCGGCGAGGCCGAGCCCCTGCATGCCGACGCCGAGTCGCGCGCCGTTCATCATCGTGAACATTGCGCGCATCCCCTTGTGCGGCTCGCCCACGAGCCAGCCGCGCGCGTTCTCGAAGTTCATGACGCAGGTGGCGTTCGCCTTGATCCCCATCTTGTGCTCGATGGCACCACACGTGACCCCGTTCGGCGGGCCCGCGACCCCTTCCTCGGTCGGCAGTCGCTTCGGTACGAGAAAGAGGCTGATTCCCTTGGTGCCTGCGGGCGCGTCAGGCAGCCGGGCGAGCACGAGATGGATGATGTTGTCGGTCAGGTCGTGCTCGCCCGCCGAGATGAAGATCTTGGTGCCGGTGACGAGATACGCCCCGTCGCCCGCCGGGACGGCCTTCGTGCGGACGAGGCCGAGGTCGGTGCCGGCGTGCGCTTCGGTGAGGCACATCGTGCCGGCCCATGAACCGTCCACGATCTTCGGCAGAAACCGTTGCTTGAGCTCCGCGTCGCCCCATCGCTCGAGCGCGCCGACGGCGCCGTGCGCGAGCAGCGGGTACATACTGAACGACAGATTCGCCGAGCAGAGCATCTCATCGAGTACGACTCCCGCGATGTGCGGGAGTCCCTGGCCGCCGTACTCGGGTGGCGCGACCATGGCCGGCCAGCCGCCTGCGCGATACGCGTCGTACGCCTCCCTGAACCCCGCGGGAGTGCGCACGACACCGTTCTCGTAATGACACCCTTCGGCGTCACCGCTCTGGTTGAGTGGCGTGATGACGTCCTCGCACAGCTTCGCGGCTTCCTCGCGGACGGCAGCGAGCAGGTCGGGCGTTGCATCGGCGTACCCTGGCAACGACGCGAGCTGCCCGACGTCCAGCAGGTCCTCGAGAACGAATCGAATGTCAGCGAGTGGGGCGTTGTACGATGGCATCAGAACCTCATACGATCGAACATTCTCGTTGCGATTTGCGACCGACTGCGCTGTGAGTGAATGAGTGTGGGTGTCGGGCGGCGTGGCTCGCTCACGGAAGGCTTCCCGGTAGAGGGGCCTCCACGATCCACCAAGCCCGCCCGTCGCACACACTCATACACTGGCCGTCCATAACGAGTTGACTGCCACAACGACGTGGCCGTTACCCCGCGGCCGGAGCCGGAGCGGGGAAGAATTCCTTCGCGGCCGCGTGGGCGATGAGCTCTCGCGCCCGCGCGGCGATCTCAGCCGTCGAAGGACTCGCCGCGAACATCGCCTCGGCTCGCGCGCGCACTTCCGCGACCGTCGGGAGGTGTGGCAGATGCGGCAGGTGCGGGAGGTGGATCTGCTGGAGCGCGGCCACGAACTCATCCGCCTTGAGTTGTCCGGCGGCCGCACGGGCCTTGAGATCCTGCACCGCGGGCGATGCCGCCGCATGCGCGATCGCCTCGCGGACGCGTGTGGCGATCGGCTCGGTCGAGAAGCTCGCCGCGAGCTGATGCGCGACCTTCTCGACGACCGCGCGGCCCAGCCGGCGCTCGTTGCGCACGACATCCTCGGGCGGCGTGCCGAGCTCCCACACGACGCGCACCCACGAGAGTGCGGTGAGCACGTAAAACGTCGGGTCGAACTCGTACCACCGGAACCCCTGGCGCGTCGAACGCTGGTACGCGTGATGGTTGTTGTGCCACCCCTCGCCTAACGTGATGACGGCGAGCCACCAGTTGTTGCGCGAGTCGTCCCCGGTGACGTAGCGCTGCGACCCGTGTACGTGCGCGAGCGAGTTGATGAAGAACGTGCCGTGGTAGAGCAGCACCGTGCTCCAGAAGAACCCGACGATCAGCCCGGGCCAGCCGCCGAGGAGGAAGCAGGCAACGGCGAGTACCGCCGCGGGCAGGTACTTGTGTCGGTCGAGCCAGACGAGCTCGGGATATTTCGTGAGGTCGGGGACCGAGTCGAAGTCGGTGTGCTCGTCACCGTGCTTCGGATCGAAGATCCATCCGACGTGCGAGTACAGGAACCCGCGCATACGGGGCGAGTGCACGTCCATGTCGGTGTCGGAGTGCCGGTGGTGATGGCGATGCTTCGCCGCCCACCACAACACCCCGCGCTGCGCCGAGCTCTGCGCGAGGAACGCGAGCACGAACTGGAACACCCGGCTCGTCTTGAACGAGCGGTGTGAGAAGTAGCGGTGGTAGCCGGCGGTCGTCCCGAACATGCGCACGACGTAGAGCGCGATGCAGGTGATGACGGCGCCCGTCGTGACGCCCGTCCAGATCGCCGCGAGGCAGGCGAGGTGCACCAGGACGAACGGGATGGTCGCCGGGTAGATGATGTCGTCGTGGAATTCCTGTTCGTCCGTCAAATGAGTGTCCAGTGATGGTGTGGTGGCGCGGGTCACGCCGGAACCGGCTGCCTGACGAGTGCATCGAGCGTCGCGAGCGTGCGCTCGGTGTCGAACCGCGTCGGGTCGGTCACGATCTGCAGCGCACAGCCATAGAGGAAGCTGGCGATCAGATCCGCGAGACCTTCCGCGGACGTGTGTGCGTACCGGCCCGGATGCGCGTCGATCGCAGTCTGTGCCTCGGCGACGAACGACTCGCGATACAGCGCGAGCGCCCGGCGAATCTTTCGGCGAATCACCGGATGACGAGTGCCCAGGACCCAGTAGTCGAAGAAGAGCTCGACGCGCTCGCGCTCGCGCGGCAGGCGCCGCACCGCCAGCGCGACGGTCTCGGTGAGCCGTTTCGCCGGATCCTCGACGTCGAGAGCATCGATCACGCCGCCGCGCTGAGCGCGTGCGATCGTACGATCCAGCAGCCAGTCGAGCAGGGCCACGAGCAGGTTGTCGATGGACTCGAAGTAGAAGAACACGAGCCCGCTGCTGACGCGCGCTTCGGCGGCCACCGCGCGGGCGGTGACGCCGCCGAGCCGCTCTCTGGCGGCGATCCTGTACGCGGCGCGGAGTATGGCGTCGCGCCGTTCCTCTTCGGGTTGCTTCGGGCCTGGCACGCTCGCTCCGGTCAGCCGGTCGTATTGATCACATGATCAATGTACCCGGCTGCCATTGATCATACAATCAATGACGACCCGGTCCCCTCGGAGGGTCACGCACCCCGCAAGGGCGCAGCCCCGGAACCGGGTGAGGCGCGTGCTCGCCGGGGCCGACAGCGGCCAACGAGCGGCGCGGCCGACACGTAGCTATCATCAAGGCCTCACTCCGCTTGCCACTCAGGGACCCATGCGACCGACTACGATCCTCACCGCCTGCTCGCTCGCCGCGACCCTCGGCGCCCCCGTGCTCGCGCAGTCCGGGAACGCCCCCTCACGCGCCGACTCGGCCAACGACCCCGTGCGTACGCTCGTAAGCCGTCTCGAGCTCGAGCGCTACAAGGCCACCATCAAGGGCCTCACCCAATTCGGCGACCGCCGCCAGGGGACGGAGCGCAATCGCAAGGCGGTCGACTGGATCGAGGCGCAGCTCAAGAGTTATGGATGCACGAACACCGAGCGCCTCGAGTACGAGTACAATCCGCCGCCCCAGCAGCAGCGCACCCTCACGGCAGCCGACAGTGCCGAAATCGCGGCGCGCCGCGCGGAACGGGCGCGCAGCACGCAAGCGTCGGGTGGTGGTCGCTATCGGGGAGTCCGCGCTCGAACGGGCGTGAACAACGATTCGCTCCGCCAGCCCGACCCGCGCCTGCGCGCGCTCAACGCCGAACGGACGACGCCCGGCCCGCGCGAGCAGGTGTATTGCACGAAGGTTGGCACCACGCGCCCCGACGAGATGTACATCATCGGCGGCCACATGGACGGCCACGGCTGGGGCGAAGCCGCCAACGACGACGGGTCCGGCACCGCGCTGGTGATGGAGCTCGCCCGGGTGTTCAGCAGCGCCGATGTCCAGACCGAACGCTCCATCCGCTTCGT
>DASURJ010000980.1:0-3926 GCA_036280115.1 Gemmatimonadaceae bacterium | reverse complement strand
ATCACGAGCGCCGGATTTTGGGCAAGACTGAGCTCGGAGCGCGGCACGTCCGGGCGAGCATCGTTCGAGGCGGACACGCCGGGTTCGCGTGGCGCGCCGCACGCGACGGCGCTCAGCACGAAGCCAGTTATGGAAGATCGGTAGCGCATGCCCTTGCCATCATGGATCTCGAGGCGGCGGATCTGTCGCCGTACCGCCTAACGCAGAGTGAACCGGCGGCGCACCTTCACCCGAGCGCCGGGACACTGACAATACGGCCTCATCTCCGGACGCACAACCGGGCGCCGGTCGCTCGCACGCCCGCAATGGACGTTAGGCGGCTACCGGCGAGCCGGGGCCCGCCCTGGCGCCGGGTGACGCTCGACCCCGCGGTGACCGCCTGGCGGACGGTGTCTGGTTCGCAGGATTGGCTATGGAAAAACGCCTCCAAGCGGCGCTGTCGTGGTCCCGTCACGCAAACTACCCTGCACGGCTCACCGCTCTCGAGGAACCGATGCTCGTGCTCGGCAGGTCCGTGTTCGCGATCGCGACGATCGGCTTCGGCGCGCTGTCCATCATCTACCGCGACTTCGTCCACAATCTCCAACCCGTCGACCTGCTCCTCCCCGCGTCGACAGTCGGGTATGTCCCGTTGGCGATCCTGAGCGGCGCGTTCCTGATCGCCTGCGGCACGCTGATCTTCCTTCAGATCAGGTCGGCCCACGCCGCCATGGCGCTGGCGATCTTCTTCGCAATCTGGGTCGTGTTCCTCCAATTGCCCACCGCGTTCCTCTACCCGCGGCTGCTGCGCTCGCCCTGGTGGGTCCGGACGTTCGAGGTCGTTGCGATGACCGGCACGGCGTTGATCATCGGCGGTCTCGCGAGCCGACCTGTGCGCGACCAGTGGATCGCGCGGGGCCGCGTCCTGTTCGGCCTGTCGCTTCCGGTGTTTGGCGTGTTGCACCTGGTCTATGGACCCGGCACGGCATCGTTGATCCCTGCGTTCTATCCCTTCCCGCTGTTCCTCGCCTATTTCACGGGCACTGCGAAGATCGCAGCGGGGCTGGCAATCGCCTCTGGCCGGCTCGTGCGGGTCGCGGCGATGCTGACGGCCCTCCAGTACGCGGTCTACACGTTGACGCTCCACCTTCCACGCCAGTTCATTGGCCGGCCGCCGGACGCACAGCGCGCCGGGTCGACCAGCCTCTTCGTTGCCGTCGCGTTTTGCGGCGCAGCGCTCGTCGTGGCGGGCACCCTGCAAAACCGTGCGCGTGATCGTGCACGTGAACATGCGCGCGAAGATGCGCGCGAACGCGCGATGGCGCACCCGACGACATCCTGAGGGAGCACACCACATGAGAGCCCGAGACACGCGCCACAGCTCGTCGTCGCGGAGGATCGCAGGTCAGCGCGGGCGGTCGGTATCCGCCCTCGCGATCGCCCTCCTCCTGGCAGCGGCCTGGCCCGCGGCCGCGCAGACGCCACGACCCAGTGTCGCGCGCGACGGTCAGCGTGACTTCGACTTCAACATCGGCCGCTGGCGCACGCAACTCCGCCGTCTCGATGCCCCACTCACCGGTTCGAGCCGTTGGGTCGAGTATGAAGGGACGAGTGTCGTGCGGCCCCTCCTGGGAGGCGATGCCAACCTCGTCGAGCTCGACGTGACTGGCCCGGAAGGCCGCATCGAGGGCGTCCTGCTGCGTCTCTACGACCCCCGGGCACGACAGTGGACGATGCATTACGCGAGTCGCCGCGGTGGCCAGCTCACAGCGCCCGTGGTTGGCGAGTTCCGGGGTGGGCGAAGCGAGTTCTTCGGGCACGAGGTCATCAACGGTCGGACGATCCTCGTGCGCTTCGTCATCTTCGACATCACGCCCGATTCGGCGAAGTTCGAGCAATCCTACTCGGACGATGGCGGCCGGACGTGGGAGGTGAACTGGGTCGCGGTCGACACGCGGATTTCAGGCGGGCCCGGTAATACCAGGTAGAGCCGCCGAGCTCTCGCGCGCTAGCGTGGTGGGGACTGATCGCGGACGCGCGTGAGTTGCGTGTGCGTGACCTGCCAGCGACCCGCTCGCTTTGTCCATACGTGTACGATCCGCAGGACGCGTTGGTGGCGTGCACCGTCCTGCGTCCACGCGAGGCGTTGGAGCCCGAACACGACGGCAGCGTCGCCCCACGCTTTCTCGATCCGCTGCTCGATCACGTATGGCTCCATCCGAAGTCCCGGCAGGAGGAAGTCGGCAAGGTACTTCGCTTTCCGATCGATCGTGGCGTCCGAGTTCACGAGGACATAGTCGTCCGTCACGAGGCCGGCGAGTGTGGCGGTGTCGGCGTTCACCTGCGCGCGATCGAACACCTCGATCGCGCGCCGCAGCTCGGGAGGGAGCGGGCCGGCGGATGCCTGCGAGCGCGCGTGGCGAAGCGCCGGGAGCGTCATCGCGACGACGAGGGAGAGGGTCGGTATCAAATGCCTGATCATGGCCACGGCTTCTCGGGACGGCGCACCGGAGTGAATGCCGTATGCTGTCCGGCCGGGTAGCGCCACGCCAGCGCCACTCGCGTTTCAAGAGACCTGACCACTCGCCGGCACTTCCTCCATCTCCAGAATCGGCCGCACGAGAAAGCTCGCCGCGCCCAGGGTGGAACAGGCTAACCCTCCCGCCAGGTACCAGGTCCGCACCCCGGTGAGATCCGCGACCGGTGTCGCCAGGAGCAACCCCACGGGCGTCATGGCCGTGGCGATGCTCGCCATCATGGTGAAGACCCGCCCCTGGTACTCGGGCGGCACAGTCGCCTGGAAGATGGCCGCGATCGAGCCGTTGGCTACGGCGGCGCAGGAGCCCACCACGAACATGGCGGCCACCGCGAGCGGGAGGAGCGACGCGGGCGTCATCCCGAGCGTGAGTGTGGCGATGCCCAACCCCACGATCGCGGCCAACCCCGTGCGGATGCGACTTCGGAAACCGCCGCAGATCCCGAGCAGGAGGCCGCCGCCAATGATACCCGCACTGAACGTCGCCGTGAGCCATGCCTGGGACGCGACGGTTCCTCGCAGCTCCTCGAGCACGAGCAGAGGCAGAAGCGCGAACGCCGGCACCACGAACAGGTTGATTCCGGCGGCGAACCCGATGAGTGCCAGGTGCCCTGGAAGTCGCCGTACGTAGCGCAACCCCGAGAGCATATCCTGCATGACCGACGCGCCGCCGCTCGGCTCGGCGCGGCGCGCGGGCTCGGGGATCCGCAGAACGAGCAATGGCAGGACAGCGAAGAGCGCCGTCACCACGTCCACGGCCATGACGCCGGTCATGCCAACGATCCCCAACAGGAGCGCTCCCAGCGGTGCCGTGACGATCCCGAGCCCTCCCTGCAGCATCTGGTTGGCACCCTGAACTCGGCTGAGGTGCTCGGCGGGGACCATGAGTGACGTCGCTGCCTGCATCGCGGGGGCATGGAAGGCGCCGCCGATGCCGCGCAGGCAGAGGAAGAGGAGCACTACCGTGGTGCTGGCGCGACCTGCGAGGAAGAGCCCGCCCAGCGCCAGCGAGCCCAGGGCCACCGCGCTGTCCGCCGCGATCATCGTTAGGCGGCGACTCCAGCGGTCCACGAGTGCCCCGATCGGCGGCCCCAGCACGACGGACGGCAGCAGCGCGGCGAGGGTGGCCGTGGTGAGGACGGCCGGAGAGCCCGTTTCGAGCGTCAGCCACCAGACGAGGGCGAACTGCGAGGCCTGGCTTCCGATGAGCGACAGCGCCTGCCCCGACCAGATCGTCCAGAACGTGCGAAGGCGCATTGCCAAGGTGTTTGTGATTATTCAATATCTGTTGAATAATTCGGCATTTGTCAATCCCCTACACTGGTGAGTCATGGCGCGCTAGAATGGTCGCTCATGGCGAGCACGAAGGGCGGCACCTCCGGTGGTCGAGCTCCCGAGAAGGAGGTCCACC
>DASURJ010000979.1:0-6720 GCA_036280115.1 Gemmatimonadaceae bacterium | reverse complement strand
TTCGTCCGCCCTCGGCGGTTGCGCCGTCCTCGAGAACTTCGCGGGTGGTATCGGGCGAAGCCTGAACGCGTATGACCAGGCGACCGGCAACTGGACGCAGTTCTTCGTATCGGCTGGGGGCAGTATCGCCATGCTGACTGGCGGCTTCCGGAACGACAGCATGGTGCTCGCGGAGCAGCGTGGTCCCGTCATTCGCGACGTGTGGACGTGGACGACTCTCCCGAACGGATCCGTGAAGCAACACGAGGAGTTCTTCCTCAACGGCGTCCTGCTACCGAACGGCTTTCTCGGCATCTACACGCGGCGGGCGACCCCTCCGTCCCCGCCGGCGCCCGAGGTCACCGCGTGTGCGCGTGATGCCTCCAGACAGATGGACTTCCTCGTTGGCACATGGGACGTCTACTCGGGCCATGGGAAAGGACAGGGCGCCGCGCAGGGGACCCTGGTCGTCTCGGTCGGCGCTGGCGGGTGCCTGATCGAGGAGTCGTTGAAGGGCCCGGGAGGATTCGAGGCGCTCTCGTACGCGAGCTACCACGCCCCGCAGCGGCGGTGGGTGCGCTCTTACATGGATACGGAAGCCCGGTACATTCGCCTGTTTGGGAACCCTGATGGAAAGAGCATGGTCATGACCGGCAACCGACCCGGCGCCAATGGCTCGACGGTCGTGGTCCGCGTGACGTGGGAGCCGATGTCGCCGAACCTGGTGCTCCAGCGGTGGGAGTTCTCCGCGGATGGAGGGACGACCTTCAACGCGCGGCAGGAATACACCTTTGTGAAGCGATGAGTGATACCTAACGCGAACGGCGTGGAGGAGGGCCGGAGACCGAGGCGGGCGGCTGACTTTCCCGGCGGCGGGTCGACCAGCGGCCCGCGCGCCGGGCTCCTCATCCTCGGCGTGTGCACCGTCCTCGGCGTGCTCGAGGCGGCGAAGTCGTACTACAGCCTCGGCGCTCGCGGGCAGCCCCGCTCGTGGACGTGGGTGCTGTTCTCCAGCTTGCCGTGGTGGTACGGCTGGGCGGTGGTAGCACCCGTCGGGTTTCGAGTCGCCAGGCGGTGGCCGCTCGTCGGATCACGGCGGCCGCACGCCATTCAGGTTCACCTGGGGGCGGCCATTCTCCTCGCGGCCACGCATTCCGTCGTGACGGCGGCGGTAACGCACTGGCTGACGGGCGCACAGACGGCGATGAGCGTTACACGGAGTATCTCGATCTTTCTCTCGAACTACTTCATCGTCAGCCTCGTCGTCTACGCCGCCATCGTCGGGATGTATTTCGCGCTCGACTACGCGCGGCGGTGGCGTGAGAGTACGCTCGCGGCCGCTCGGCTCGAAACCCACGCGGCCCGGCTCGAGGTCGGGCTCGCCGACGCCCGGCTGCAAGCCCTGCGCATGGAGCTCAACCCGCATTTCCTGTTCAACACGCTCAACGCCATCTCCGGGCTGGTACGCCGTCGGGAAAATGACGCCGCCGTCGGGATGCTCGCCCGCCTCGGCGATCTGCTGCGGACGACGCTCGACCGGAACTTGCCGCAGGAGATCGCGCTCGACGACGAGCTCGCGCTCCTGCAGCGCTATCTCGACATCGAGCAAGCACGGTTCGGCGCTCGCCTCGTCGTGAATGTGGAGGTCGACCCTGCCGCGAGACGCGCGCTCGTTCCCACGCTCGTATGTCAGCCGCTGGTCGAGAACGCCGTGCGGCACGGCGTCGCACGGCGACGCGGCACCGTTGCCGTGACCATCGACGGGACGCGCGAGGGTGCGAGTCTCGTGCTCCGCGTGCGGGATAGTGGAAAGGGGCTCGGGTCGGTTCCCGTCCGCGAGGGGATCGGGCTGTCGAACACCAGGACGAGACTCCGCGAACTCTATGGCGAAGCCGCTGCCCTCCAGCTCGATGACGCCGCTGGCGGCGGGGCCGTCGCAACGGTTCGCCTCCCTTTCCGCGAGGCCGTCCGAGACACCGAGATCACCGCAAGTGCCTGAACCGACCGCTCCGGCGCGTCTTCGCGTACTGATCGTGGACGACGAGCCCCTCGCCCGCGACTGCGTTCGGCTCGCCCTCGCGTCGCATGCAGATGTCGAGATCGTTCGCGAGTGCGAGAGTGGTGAGGAGGCTGTGGCTGCCATTCTCGATCTCGCCCCGGACCTCGTCTTCCTCGACGTACAGATGCCCGACCTTGGTGGGTTCGACGTGGTCGAGCAGATCGGGCCCGAGCGAATGCCGCCGGTGATCTTCGTTACCGCCTTCGACGCGCACGCGCTCGCGGCATTCCGCATCCATGCGCTCGACTACGTCCTCAAGCCGTTCGATGACGCCCGTGTGGACGAGGCACTCGACCATGCGCGGTCGCACCTCGCGCGCCAACGCGATGGCGAGCTCGGTCGCCGGCTCTCGGCGTTGCTCGGCGACCGGGTGCCGCCGCCGACAGCCGTGGCGCCCATGACGCCGACACCGTACCTCACGAGATTCGGCGTCCGCCACGAGGACCGCACGCGTTTCATACCGGCCGCCGCCGTCGACTGGATCGAGGCCGAAAACAACTACGTCCGCCTCCACGTCGGCTCGGCGGAGCATCGCCTGCGCACAGCGATCAGCGTGCTCGCGCGCGCGCTCGACCCGCGCCAGTTCGCGCAGATCCATCGGTCCACGATCGTCAACCTCGATCGCGTGCGCGAGGTTCAGCCGTGGTTCGGTGGAGACTACGTCGCGATCCTCCACGACGGCCGCCAACTGCGGGTGAGCCGGACGTTCGCGCCGAAGGTTCTCCGTCCGCTCCAGTGAGCGTCGGCTCACGCGCGCTCGAGTCACGCAACCCCCACGCTGAATCGGCCTCGATAATGCGGGGCGTGTGGCGTGAGTGTGGAACAGTGGCGTAAGTTCGAGATCCGCACGTACGTCGTGCGCGTTGACTCACCGCAACGAGGATGCTGATGTCCAGGACCCATGTGCGGTCATTTCGCGCCGCGCCATTCCTTCTTCTTCTCGGTCTCGCGCTGGCTGCCTGCGGCGGGCAGGAGGCTGGCGTCGTCGATAGCGCCGGCCCGTCGGCCACGGTGGGCACTACAGCCGCTGGCAGCGGCGCCGAGGTCGCGTTCGCGTTCACCGATGCCGATCTCGACGCGTACATTCGCGGCATGCGGACGGAGATCGCGCTCGTGAAGGCGGCGAAGGAGCGCGGCGCCGCGGCGACGACGCCCGAGGATCGCGGCGCGGCAGCGCAGGCCGAGTTCGACGTGAACACCATCCCGGCGGCAGCCGACTCCATCGGCGTACCGGTCGACCGCTACCGTGCGACTCGGCGGACCGTGAACCGCGTGCTCGAGACGCTCGACTTCCAGGGGAAGATTCCGGGTCCGATGGAGATGGACACCGCCCGAGCGAGCCCCGAGATGAAGCAGCGCCTCGCGACCGACCCATTTACGGAGCTTCCGCCCGCGTCCGCCACATCGCTCAAATCGCGGATGGACGAGGTCGCCGCGGTCTGGATGGAATACGTGAACCTCGTGGCGGTGAGTGGTTAGCGTTAGGCATGTCGCGGTCGCGGCGCTCGCGCTGGGCTGCACCGGAACCCGTGGGCAGCCCGACCCCGACACCCCGGAGTCGTCAGGCGCGATCATGGCCACGTGGCAGAGCACGACCTGGCAGGCGAACGGCGGTGTCGTTCCGGGCGACCTTGGCCGCGGCGTCGTCTTCCTCGCCATCGCCGAGGACAAGGGTGCCCTAAATCTCGAGGACGCGCTGCTCCTGCGCGTCGCACCCGACTCGGCTTCAGTCCCGGTCGGCGCGATGCTCTTCTCCGTCGCGGCGGATGGCCAGACGACCTATCGTGTCGCCGCTGCGGACAGCCTGCGCCCGAACCTCGTCGAGCACGGATACGAGGAATCGGGCGTGCCGTTCGACAGCACCGACGATTCGGGGCGATGGGTCCGAGCGATCCTCGGCTACCGCGCCGATGGGTCACCGCTCACGGGGTGGATCGACATCGAGGTTCCGGGAACCGGAACGACGCACTGGGCTGCCGGCTTCATCGATCGTCCCATCTTCTTCCGGCCACCCGCGCTCGCCGCCTTCTACTCGGCGCCCGATTCGGCGACGCCGGTCGCACCACCGCCCGCGGACGTCGAGTATGCGATGTACCCCGAGCAAGCGCGTGGCCCGTGGCTGCGCGTGCGCGTGGTACAGCCGTCGGACGTCTGTATTCCTCCCGATTCCGTTCGGCGCGAGACGCGGACGCTCTGGATTCGCTTCCTGGATGACCACGGACGGCCTAACGTGTGGTACTACACTCGCGGGTGCTGACCGTCACAGCGAGCCGATCCGGCATCTAACGCTTCCTGGTGAGGATCGTCCCGCGACAGGTCGGGGCGCCGCAGTTGCAGGGATACCGCCGCTTCGCGGCCGGCGAGTGGCGCTCCTCGAGCACGTAGGCGTAGTCGTAGGCGAGCTCCTCGCCGGGCTGGATGTCACGGATCGTCTCGATCCAGATCCGCCCGTGCTCGACGACGGCGTCGCAGTTCGGCGCGCACGAGTGGTTGATGAACCGTGCGTCGTTGCCGCCCACGGCGGCGTCGATCACGACTTCGCTGCCGTCGACGTCGTCGATGGCGAACAGGTAGGTGTGATGCCGTTCGCCCGGCACGTCGGGGTACCGCGCCTCGGCTTCCTCGGGAGTGAGCCGCTCGCCGGCGTACTCGATGAGCCTAACGCCGGCCGGAATGGGCCGAACGGCGAACGCGCCGAGGCCCTGCGTAGGCGAGGGGCGTATCTCGAACCAATCACTCATCTGTCATTCCGAGCCGTCAGGCGAGGAATCCTCGGTCTCCCCACAGAGCGGTCAGTCCCGCTACCGGGAACCCGAAGATTCCTCGACTACGCGCCTCCGGCGCTCCGCTCGGATGACGCGTCTATTCCCGATTCGCGACATCGCCCGGCGGCAGCGCGTACAACGCCGTCGCCGTCCTGCGATCCGCCTCCGTGATTACGTACTGACGCCCCTCCGTTGCCCCCGCCATGATGTCTCGCGGATCGGGCGAATGGCCGAGCCCCAACACGTGACCGGCCTCGTGCCGCGCCGTGTTCTGCACCGTGTAAACGTCATACGACGTCGACAGCGTCACCTGCGCCAGCGCGAGCCACCCCGCGCTCGACGTCATGCGAAACGTCGTCCCGAGCTGCCCGATCGACGGCATCGCGTCGCTCCACATCACGTGCACCTCGGCATCGAGCGAATCGTCCACGATCGCGAACGTTACCCCCAACCCGAGCTCGTTCCACGCGGTGAAGCCACGTTTCGCGGGGCCGACGAACTCGGGAGAGAAGTGACGGCTGGTCGAATGCGGCTGCACCCACACGCGAATGGGCGCCTCCCGCGCACGCCACCGCGTGACGATGCCGCGATCCTCATCGAGCATCGAGACGAGGTACGACCCCCAGCGCGCAGCCTCGATGACCCGCTGCACCGAATCCGGCGTGAGGGGCTCGACCGGATCGAGCGCGGCGACCTCCCGCGCGGCAGCCGCCTGCAGCGTAGCAATGTGCACGGACGCCAGCCAGGACGGAACGCCGTGATGTGGACGTTTGCCCGAAATCTGCGCGCGATACTGCGTCGCGATGTTCGTGCTGTCGCGGGCAGTCAGCGTACGACCGGGCCTGCCATTCGCGGATCGGCCAGGCAGCGCGACGACCTGCGAGGCGACGAACACGACCATCGCGATGACTACGCCACCGAGCAGAACCTCTCCGGCGGAAGGTTTGCGCGCCATGTCCGAAGGACGCCGAGCGCCACACCGCGGCAACGCCGCGCAGGGACCGGACACCCGCGCTCGAGACCGCTTGTCACGCTCGGCCGCGCGGTGACGCGCGTGTGCGCCGCCGAGGTTGCACACACCCGCGTATCACGCATTACATTTGGTCTCGTCACCCTCATGTCCAACCGCGAAACGAGGAGGTGATCCATTGTCTACTGACCCTAGTACGGCGCGGATCGCCGGGAGCCGCTAAGGCTCGCTGGTAAGCTCGCTGTAATGGCTGACCGACGACCTCCGCGCCGTTCGGTCTGAGAAGGCCACCGACGCGTTAGGGCGTGTCGGTGGCCTTCACCGTTTCCACCCCCGCACGACCATGACCGCCCCCACCGACGCGCTTCGCGCTCAGCTACGCCGCATCCTGAACTGGCAGGATGCCCACGTTGGATTCGAGAAAGGTGTGCAAGGACTCGCGCCGAGCCTGCGCGGCACGCGTGTTCACGGCTTCCCGCACTCACCGTGGGAGCTCGTCGAGCACATGCGAATCACGCAGCGTGACATCCTCGACTTCTGCCGCAACCCGGCGTACGAGGAGCCGAAATGGCCCGACGACTACTGGCCAACGTCGCCGGAACCGCCGTCCGAGCAGGCGTGGGATGATACGATCACCGCGTTCCGCGAGGACCGCGCGGCACTCGAGGCGCTCGCCGTGGATGCGTCGGTCGACCTGTTCGCCACCATCCCGCACGGCACCGGCCAGACCTACCTGCGCGAGATCCTCCTGGTCGTGGATCATAACGCCTACCACCTCGGCCAGCTCATCGCCGTACGGCGCCAGCTCGGCGCCTGGGACGGTGCCTAACGTGATACGAATGTGACCGGTCGGTCCAGTCGCGGGTTCGGCAGGCAACGACGTTCACTCATATGAGAATCTCAGAACATCTGCTGCGCGGTACGCTCGCTGCGCTCGCGGTGTCGCT
>DASURJ010000978.1:0-4247 GCA_036280115.1 Gemmatimonadaceae bacterium | reverse complement strand
CCGTTGCCGTTAGGCTTTCGCGCTCTGCGATGGTGTCGATCACGAGGTCGCGGCGCACCTGTCGTTCGGCCATCGGTCGGATCTCGGTCGCGAATCGCTCGCGCTCCTCGTCGGGAACCTGGTACGCGTTCGCGTAGGCCTCGACGAGTTGGCCGACCCAGCTCGGCGGGATGTCGAACGGGTTCGCCCCGATGATGTCGTCGAGGAGGCGCTGTCGGACCTCGGCCTCGGTCTCGCGCTTCGCACCCGCCTCCAGGTCGTCGCGGATGGCCTTCGTGAGCGCGTCCGCCGAATCGAAGTCCCCGACCTCGCGCGCGAACGCGTCGTCGACGTCGGGGATCGTCTTGCGTTTGACGTCCTGTACGGTCACGCGGACGGTCTTCGTCTGCGAGCGCTGCGCCTCGTCCGGGAAGTCCTCGGGCCACTTCACGGGGCGCTCCACCGTCTCGCCGGGGCGCGCTTCCATGATGAGCTCCTCGATCCCGGCGATCGCCTGTCCGGCGCCGAGGACCAGCGGGTACTGCCGTCCCTCAGGGATCTCGCCGGTCTCATCCGCGGTCGCGAGCACGACCGTCACCATGTCGCCCGGCGCGGGCCGGTCATCGACGGGCGTCCACGTCGCTTTCTGATCGCGAAGCTGATCGATCTGCTCGCGGACCTGGTCGTCGGTCACGAAGCGCTCGGTCCGGTGGACGCGGAACCCCTGCACGCGAGCGAGCTCGATGTCGGGGCGTACCTCGAAGTGCAGCTCGAACGTCAACGGCTCGTTGTCGCCGAACTTGACGTCGTGCACGTGCGGTTGCGACGCGAGCTTGAACTGTTCTCGCTCGAGCACCTCCTTGTACGCTTCCTGGACGAGGCTCTCGAGCGTCTCCTGCCGTATCGCGTCGGCGAACTTCTTCTTGATCATGGCGGCCGGTGCCTTGCCCGGCCGGAACCCCGGCAACCGCACGCGTGACGCGTAGCGTCGCGCAGCCCGATCTTCCGCGTCGCGCACCGTCTCGATCGGAACCGAGATCTGGAGAAGCCGTTCGACGCCGTCTGTTTTCTTCGGGGTGATCTCGATGTTCATGCGTGCGCGGGTTGTTGGGTGTCCCTTCGAGCGGAAACCTAACCCGCGGCCAAAAGGGGACCAACCCGAGCCCTCGGAATGACGACGTCATAGTAGTTTGCGCGAGGCTCGCGCCCGATCGCTACCCAATACGCCATCCAATCTCGCATGCCACACCAGATCGCCCGCCTTGCCCTGGTTGCCTTTGCGGCCATGGTCCCGCTCCAGCCTGCCCTGTCGCAGCAGGCCGGCCCTTCCAGCGCAGCTCAGGCCTCGGCGTCGTCGCGAAGCCGCGTGTTCGCGATCAATCCGCTCGGTATCCCGTTCGAGGTCGTATCCGTGGAGTTCGAGCAGACCTTGAGCGGCGCGTTCACCATGGCGGGCAACTTCAGCTACTTCTCGCCAGATGACTTCACGCGCACGAGCTTCGAGGTGAAGGGGCGCCTGTACCCGAACGAGGAGGCGCCGCGCGCCTTTGCTGTCGCGCTCGGCCTGGGCCTCGTGAACTCGCGCGAGCACATCGAGGATTTCCCGAGCGGCACCCGTACGCTCCGCGACAAGACGCATCCGTCGCTCGCCGTGTACGTGGATTACAACTGGCTCCTCGGACGCAGCGATCGTTTCTTCGTGGGCACGGGGCTTGGCGCCAAGCGGATCCTCGGTGATTCCGACGAGTTCGACGACGCGCCGTTCGTGTACGGAACGGCTCGATTCCTCATTGGCGTCGCATTCTGATCAGAACCACCATTCCTTGGAGAGGAACGCGCCGAACGCCCGGCGGAGCGTGCCGTCCTGCGGCGGGCCAAGGGTTGGCGGCGCGCCGAGCCGGAAGAGTGGCTCGTAGGCCGCGCGTAGCTCGAGGTCCTGGCGGAAGCTGTGGACCAGTACGATACCGGGCGACACGGCGGACAACCGGATCCGAGCGCCCAGGTACGTCCGTGAGCCGAACAGGTAGCCGGCGTCCATTGTGGTCCCGCGAATACCAGCGAACCGGCTTTCCGCGAGCTCCGGCGGCAGGTCCGTTGGCGCGACCGTGAACATGCGGACGCCGAGCGCGTCACGCGCGCCCTTCGCGAGCTGATACAGGATGGCGCCAAGGGCGGGGCTCACCTGCTGGCGGCGTACGAGCGCGCCGAGGTCGCCGGTGAATCGCCCGCCCGACGTCGAGAGGCCCGACAGCGACGAGCTCTCGGTTTGCAGGAGCGAGACCGGCGGGCGTCCTAACGAGAGATAGGATCCGGCGTCAGGGGGGGCCGCGGGCAGCATGGCGGCGTCACCCAACGAGAACCGGACATCGCTCGGGAATCCGCTCGAGATGAAGCGGACCGGAAACGCTCCGCGGCCGAAGATCCACACGTCGTGCTCACCGGTCGCCTGGATGAGCGGGGCCACGCCGCTCGCGCCGGCGAGCGTTGCGCCGCCGCGCACGATCTCGAACGGCCGGAGTCTGAACACATACACGCCGCCGCGCGTCAAAACGACGCCGCCGGCCGTGGCGTCGTCCGCGAGGATGTTCCCGCGGACCCGTAGGTCGAGCGGCGTGTAGGCCTCGATCTTTGCGTTCGGTGCCGACCGGTACCACACGTCCGGATCGATCCGAACCGCGATGTCCGCGTGCACGGCACGCTTCCGCCTAACGACCGTCGATCCAGTTTCCCGCCGCGCAATCACAGACGTGTCGATGACCGCGAACAGCTCGGGATCCCCTGTCGCCAACACACGCAACGCCTGCTCGCCGGGCCCCTTCCGCTCGATGAACCCATGAAGGACTTCAGCGCGGCCGGTGATGGCAACCGAATCGGTCGTGCCCGAGATGGCGAGATCGGCGTCCGCGTGGATGATGCCCTGACCGCCGCCGAGGACTTCGGCGTCGCGCGCCGTAACCCACGCCGTGACCGCGCCGCCGCCGTCGGCCGCGCGCACCACGTGCCCCGACGCGCGGATCGGCCCGTTACTGCGCGCGACGAGAGAGTCGATGACGAGAGAATCATTCGTCAGGCGTGCCGAGGCCGTAATGTCGCGCAGCGTCACACCGGTCGCCGGCACGACTGCGCGCCCGCTGACAACGTCCATCTGGCCGCCGATGACCGGCTCGTCGACCGATCCACGTACCCGCACCTCGCCACGGACCCACCCGCTCTCGAGCGTGATCCCGCGTCGCGGCGGTATCGCTGCGAGCGGAAGGATATCGGCACGTACGTCGACGCGCAGGGGAGCTCCTCGCGCGAAGCGACTGTCGGATACGCCGGTGAGCGCGAGGTTGACCGGGAGCTCGCCGGTAACGCGGGCGAGCATCACAGCGGCGCTGTCTCCAACGTTCGCCACAACCGTGAGTCGGGCATCCGCGTAGCCCAGTGTCGCGCGGACGTCGGGTAGACTGTCGTCGCGGATCGCGATCTGCGTGAACGACGCACGTCCGTCGGCGCGCGGAGAGGCCGGCGTCCCGGTCACGCGCATCGCCAGCGAGAGGCGGCCGTCGAGCTCATCCCGCGACTGACGCAGTGTCGCGATGTCGGAGAGCGGAAGATCCACGACGTGAATCTCCATGGCGCTGTCGCCGGCCGGGACAAGCCGGCCGGCGAGCACCAGGGATGCGGAGTCCCCCTTTGCGATCACGAGAGAGTCCACATCGAGGGAGCCGGGACGCCACGCGATCGTCGATGACCGGCGAGTTCGCCATTCTCCCGACGGGAGGCGGACACGCGCATCCTGGAGCTCGATGCTGCCCGCGCGAGCCGCGACGCCGTTGGCCGCACTACCGAGCGTGATGGCGCCGTTGGCGACCAGCTGCACCTCGGGAGTCTGCCTCACGCGAACGTTCGCCGCAACACGTCGCCGCGTACCGGCAGCGTCGAGCTCTGCCCGCTCGTACACGAGCCGTCCGACGCGCGCGCTGTCCGCGGATACCGCGACGGCCACGGTGTCGTCGCGTCCCAGGCCGACGGTGTACTCCGCTCGAGCGCGACTCACCCCCCGTCCGCGCATAGCGACACGGGCGAACGACGCTGTGCCGCCGAGGCGAAGCGAGTCGATGGTTCCGCGTGCCACGCCGTCCGCCATGGCGGTCCCGGTAATTCTGGTCGTGGCCGCGCGTGATGCCTCGGCGTCTCCGTTCCCGTCGCCGCGGGGACCGTCCATGAACGAAAGGAGCGTACCTAACGAGTCAGCGCGCACCTGGTACGCCAGCGCGCCAACC
>DASURJ010000977.1:0-14730 GCA_036280115.1 Gemmatimonadaceae bacterium | reverse complement strand
GCTGACCGGTGCGCTGGCCGCCAGCTGCCTTGCGCTCGTCGCCTGTTCCGACGGTGCCACCGCCCCCGAGGCGACTCCGCGCCTAACGCACACTCCTTCCGCCGCGCGCGAGAGGGGCGAGATGCCGACGGTCCACATCGTCTATCTCGTCCCGGCGGATCGGGAGGCGAGCAAGACGTACGTGCGCGCGCTCGAGGCGAGTGCGATCACCCTGCAGGCGTGGTACCAGGAGCAACTCGGCGGGAGCGAGACATATCGCCTCACGAAGCCGGTCGTCGACGTGATTCAGACGACGCATGACGCCGAGTGGTACGCAACGAACCCGACGGCGGGTGACCCGGTGCTGCAGTACTGGGACAACGCCCTGGCCTCTGCCGGCGTCAACGCCAGAAGCTCCGGCGCGGTCGCCGCCGAAGCGCTCCGAGCCCCGACCGGCCGACGCCGAGCGAGGCCATGGTCCCGAACAGGAGAGCAGGGACGAGGCCCGCGGTAAAGACCTCGAGCCGCGACGCGTGCGTCACGGACGCCGCGGCGTACGCGCCCACCCAGGACGCCGCGTATACCATGTCGAAGCAGAGGATGAAACCGCGGGCCCAGTGCCGCGTCGGGTTCATCACCGCCGGAAGAACCACCGCGACGAGGAACGCGGCGACGAAGGCCGAACGCATGACGTAGCCGGCGACGAAGACGAACCACGCCATGCCGACGAACGCCAACACCAGGACCGCCGCGAATCGCCACACGGAACCACCAGCGTCGTCAGGCGAACGGACTCATCGTCGTGCCCGGTCAGCGGCGCGCGCGAGGGCCCGCCTCGTGTACACGGCCACGAGGCTCGCCTTGTGCGCGGCAGCGCCGCCCGGGCCGTCGCGCGGCTCCAGTCCCTCGATGGCTCGGCCCGCCGCCGCCTCGATGTGCTCGGGCGTCACCGCCTTCCCCGTGAGCGCCTCCTCCACGCTCGTGAGCCGCCGGGCGTGCGACGCGTAACCCGTCAGCGCCACGCGTGAGCGCTGCACCACGCCTCCGCCGAGCGTCACCATCGCCGCGACGCCCACTACCGCGTACCCCGAGGCCGGATCTGCGTACTTCTCGTACGCCCCGCCGGTTCCCTCCGGCGGGACCGGGACGCGCACTTCGACCAGCATCTCGTCGCCGGCGAGTGCCGAGGAGAACATCCCGGTAAAGAACTCGTCGACCGGGATCGCGCGTGGCCCTCGCCGCCCGACGACGTGGAGCTCTGCGCCGAGCGCGAGCGTCACCGCCGGGAGGTCGGCCGCAGGGTCCGCGTGCGCCAGACTCCCGCCGATCGTCCCCATGTTTCGGACCTGCGCATCGGCTATCCGCCCCGCCGCCTCGGCGAGCATTGGCACGTGGTGGCGGATCACATCGGACGACGCGACCGCGGCGTGTGTGGTCGTCGCGCCGATGCGGATCGCGCCGCCTTCCTCGTGAATCCCCGCCAGCTCGGTGAGGCGCCGGATGTCGATGAGGTGCGCCGGCCGCGCGAAGCGCAGCTTCATCACCGGCAGCAGGCTGTGCCCGCCGGCAATCAGCTTGCCGTCATCGCCGTACTGGGACAGGAGCGCGAGCGCTTCATCCACGGTCGTCGCGCGATGGTACTCGAAGGATGCCGGATACATGGTGCGCTCACCTCCCCGAGGTCGTTCCGGTGTTCCCGGCGTTCACGCCGGCATTCGCTGCACGCGCCGCCTGGATCGCTTGCCACACCTTCGGCGCGGTCAGCGGCATGTCGAGATGGGCGATCCCGAACGGGCCTAACGCGTCCATCACGGCGTTCACCACGGCCGGTGGGGACGCGATCGTCCCCGCTTCGCCAACGCCCTTCGTGCCGAGTGGATTGACGGGTGACGGCGTCACGGTGCGCGCGAGCTCGAAGAACGGCAGCTGGTGCGCTTTCGGCAATCCATAGTTCATCATCGAGCCCGTGAGGAGCTGCGCGTTCTCATCGTACTCCGCGCCCTCCCAGAGCGCCTGGGCGACGCCCTGCGCGATGCCGCCGTGCAGCTGCCCGTCGACGATCATCGGGTTGATGACGTTGCCGACATCGTCCACGGCGATGTAGCGCAACAGGCTGGTCTGCCCGGTCTCGGGATCCACCTCGACCATCGCGATGTGCGTCCCGAACGGGTAGGTGAAGTTCGATGGGTCGAAGAAGCTCGTCGCCTCGAGGCCGGGCTCCAGCCCGGCGGGCATGCTGTGGGCGAGATAGGCGGCGAGGCTGATCTCCGCGAGCCCCTTGGATCGGTCGGGCGACCCGCGCACGTGGAATCGGCCGGCCGTGAGCTCGATGTCCACCGGCGCGGCCTCGAGCATGTGCGCGGCGATCTGCTTTGCCTTGTCGACGATCTTCTCGAGGCTCTCGACGATGGCGGCGCCACCGACCGAGCAGCTGCGGCTTCCATACGTCCCCATCCCGAACTGCACTCGTCCCGTGTCGCCATGGACGATCTCGACGTCATCGATCGACAGGCCGAGGCGGTCGGCGACGATCTGCGCGAAGGTAGTCTCGTGCCCCTGGCCCTGCTGGTGGGAGCCGGTGTAGACGCTCACCTTCCCGGTGGGGTGCACGCGCACCGTGGCGCTCTCATAGAGTCCGGCCTGTGCGCCGAGCTGGCCGACCACCCGCGACGGCGCGAGTCCGCACGCCTCGATGTAGCAGGACAGGCCTATGCCGACGTAACGCCCCTGCTTCCGCAACTGCTCCTGCTCGATGCGAAAGTTGGCGTAGTCCACCATGCCCAGCGCACGGTCGAGCGCTGGCTCGTAGTTCCCACTGTCGTACTGCAGCGCGACGGGCGTCAGGTACGGGAACTGGTCTGCCGGGATGAAATTCCGGCGGCGGAGCTCGGCTGGGTCCACACCGAGCTGTCGAGCGCCAAGGTCCATCAGGCGCTCGAGCAGGTAACACGCTTCCGGGCGGCCGGCGCCGCGATAGGCGTCGACGGGTGTCGTGTGCGTGAACACTCCCGTGACCTGTGCATGGATCGCCGGGATGCGGTACTGCCCGGAGAGCAACGTACCGTAGAGGTAGGTCGGAATTGCCGGCGCGAACAGCGAGAGATGCGCGCCGAGGTTCGCCAGCGTGTTCACCCGCAGCCCCACGACGCGACCACTCTCGTCGAACGCCATCTCGGCGTCGGTGATGTGATCGCGTCCGTGCGAGTCCGTCATGAAGCTCTCGTTGCGCTCGGCCGTCCATTTCACGGGGCGCTCGAGCGTGCGGGCGAGCCAGGCGACGGCGACCTCTTCGGGGTAGACGAAGATCTTCGAGCCGAACCCGCCGCCGACGTCCGGCGAGATGACGCGGAACTTGTGCTCGGGAACGCCGAGGACGAACGCGCCCATGATGAGCCGGTGGACGTGCGGGTTCTGCGACGTCACCCACAACGTCAGCTCGTCGGTCGACCGAACGTACGTCGCGAGGGACGCGCGTGGCTCCATGGCGACCGGAATCAGCCGCTGGTTCACGAGCCGCTGCCTAACGACCGTGCGCGCCCCGGCAAAGGCGGCGTCGGTCGCGGCGGCGTCTCCGATCTGCCACCGGAAGCAGACGTTGTCGGCGCCATCGTCCCGGACGACCGCCGCACCCTCGGCCAACGCCTGCTCGGCGTCGGCCACCGCGGGAAGCGGGTCGTAGTCGACGGCCACGAGATCGGCCGCGTCGCGCGCCGCGTACGGCGAATCCGCGACGACCACCGCGACGGCCTCGCCCACGTAGTGCACCTTCTCGACGGCGAGCGCGTGATGGTTGCTCGGCTTGAGTCCCGGCAGGAGCCAGCCCACGGGGATGCCGTTGACGCCCCCGTCAGCGAGATCCTTTCCGGTATAGACGGCGACGACGCCGGGAGTCGAGCGAGCGGCGCTCAGGTCGATGCTGCGGATCCGCGCGTGCGCGTGTGGACTCCGAACGAACGAGGCGTGGACGGTCCCCATCAGCCGGACGTCGTCGGTGTAGAGCCCGCGCCCGGTAAGGAATCGTGGGTCCTCCTTGCGGCGCACCCGGGCGCCGATGGGACGCTCGAACGAGCCCGTCGAACCTGCGTCCACGGTGCTCTCGCTGCCAACGGCGTCGATGCCGATGGCGGGGGTCGTTGTCGTGGCCATGGTCTCCCCTCCTCAGCGAGGCTTGCTGGACGGCACCTCGATCTCGGCGCCGGTCGGTGACGAGAGAATGCCGCCAGGCAGAGACTCGGGCGGGATCACATCGCCCGGCACGAGCGCTGGCATCTCCGTGGTGTGAGCCATCTGCCAGACCACGGCCTGAACCGCGCGCACGATGTTGTGATAGCCGGTGCAGCGACACAGGTTGCCGGCCAATCCCTCGCGGATCTCCTCCGCCGAGGCGGTCGGGTTTTCGCGCAGCAACCCGACGCCCGCCATGATGAAGCCTGGCGTGCAGAACCCGCACTGGAGCCCATGCTCTCGCCAGAAGGCTTCCTGGAGCGGGTGGAGCTGGCCGTAGGGGCGGAGCCCCTCGATCGTCGTGACGGCGCTCCCATCGACCGACGCCGCGAGCACGGTGCACGACTTCACCGCCCGGCCATCGAGGTGGACGGTGCAGGCGCCGCATTGGCTCGTGTCGCAGCCGACGTGCGTACCGGTGAGCCCGAGCACGTCGCGCAGGTAATGCACGAGGAGGAGTCGCGGC
The DNA here is from genome assembly GCA_036280115.1 of Gemmatimonadaceae bacterium. GTDB lineage: Bacteria > Gemmatimonadota > Gemmatimonadetes > Gemmatimonadales > Gemmatimonadaceae > JAJKIV01. Next base: position 10,061 of record DASURJ010000977.1, on the reverse strand, counting down.
TCTACGTCGTGCTCGTGGGGGACCCCGTTCACGGTGACGCTGATTCGCGTCCTGCCAGTCGCTTCCATACTCGCAACCTCTCGGTGGGCGTTCTGAGACGGGCTCGAGATGGTGCATTGCTCCGTCGTAGCGGGTTTCACCCCGCCACGCGCTCTGCTACGGTGCATCGTGGAAGCGGCGGGCGTCAAGCGGCGTCAGGAGGGCGGCACAGCCGCACCGTCGGTGGTTCGCTTCACTGGCCGCGGTTTGACGACCGTCACCGCTGGCGGCGAGCGGCTACGGGTAACGTTAGGCGGATGCCAGCGGCATCCCGTACGACGCCGCCTTGCCGCTCAGCCCTTCTTCGCTTTCCACGCCGCGAGCACCGTCGCCTCCTGCTCGGGCGTGAGCGCGAAGCGGGGCGCGTTCCGCCGCGCCTCCGGCACCGTCGGCCACCAGGCGAGGGTGTCGCGCACCGTCGTCGCGATCGGACGGAAGCCGAGCCCCGCGGCCTTCGCCCGCGCGTTGCTGATCGACGTGTGGCCGAGGTCGTTCCCCACCGGCAGCACCCACGGCACCATCGCGTCGATCTTGTGCTCGGCGAGGAAGGCGTGGTCGTCCACCTGTATGAACGTGACCCTGGCATCGAGCGCGCGCGCCGCCTCCTCAACGAACGCGCGGATCGTGATCGCGTCGCGCGGACCCGCGACGTTGAAGGGGCCGGACCGCTTGTCCTCCACCACCTTCACCATGAACTCGACGAGGTCGCGCACGTCGATGAACTGCGCCGAGTCGTCGCGCTTGCCGGGCACGAGCACCTCGCCACCGCGCGCGAGACGCACGGGCCAGTACGGGAAGCGGTCCGTCGTGTCGCCGGGCCCCACGATGTACGACGGCCGTATGACGATGCCGCCGTCACCGAAGGTGTCGAGCACGATCTTCTCGCACTTCGCCTTCGCGGTGCCGTAGGCGGCGGAGGGATCGTTCTGGTCCCCCTCGAGCGGTGGCGGGGTGGACTCGTCGAGTCCCTTCTTTAGATACGGGTAGTAGACCCCGGTGGACGACGTGAAGCTGTACTGTCCGACGTTGCCCTTCAGCAGGGCCACGGACTGCCGCACCCAGTCGGGGTTGGTGGCCGAGTCGTCGAAGACGGCGTCCCATTTCTTTCCCTCGAGCGCACCGAGCTGCCCGTTCCGGTCGCCGACGAGGCGCTCGACCTCGGCTGGCAGCATGCTGGAGTCGCGGCGGCCTCGGGTGAAGATCGTAACCGTGTGGCCGCGGGCGACGGCGTGCCTCACGAGGTGGGGCCCAATGAATCCCGTGCCGCCGAGGATGAGGATGCGCATCGGGGCGCGTGCGCGCTCGGGCGCTGCGGCGGCGAGGAGGCCGGGGGCGACGGTGCCGACGAGCACCGAGCCACCGACGGCGGCTGACGTCTTGAGGAAGTCGCGTCTCGTGGGCATGTAGCGGGCGGGGTCTGGTGGTCCGGCGAAAGATGAACCGGAGCTCGTCGATCGGGCGGACCGAAGTCCGTCAACCAGGCGGACCACGGCGTTGCAGCGCCCCACCCTTCGGTCCATATTCGGTGTCCCGCGCCGAGATGTCGATTCCCCGCGCGCTGGATCGACGTACAGGTAGCTGCCGCGGAAACGGTCGATCCCCGTCCATTTCCTGCTAGCCACCAGCAAGCCGAGGTGCTCGATGATCGAGGCCGTGTTTCGCGACTTCAAGTTCGCGATTCGCTCTTTCGCCCGGAGACCGCTCTTCACCGGTGTCATTCTCCTCACGCTCGCCCTCGGCATCGGCAGCAACGTCGCGATCTTCAGCGTGGCGAACGCTGTTCTCTTCCAGGCGCTCCCGTTCGACGCTCCGGACGAGCTGGCGTTCGTGTGGACTCGACTGCCGGCCACCAATGTCGAGCGGTCGCTGGTGTCGGGACCGGACTTCAAGGACTACCAGACGGGGACGACCCTCTTCGAGGGCTTCGCTGGCGCTGTCGCGGTCCCCGGGACGCTGACGGGCGATGGACCGGCCGAACAAATCATGAACGCCTACACGACGTGGAACCTGTTCAAGCTTCTCGGCGTTAGGCCCATGCTCGGTCGAAACTTCGTCGCCGACGACGCATTTGCCATCGATCCCAAAGCGTTTGGGCAGCCGAATCCCAATCTTCCACCGGGGAAGGTGATGCTGACGTACGGGTTGTGGCAGCGCCGGTTCGGCGGCGACCGGAACGTCATTGGCCGCACGATCCAGATGGATGGGTGGGGCTCGATCATCGTCGGGGTGTTGCCACCGGACTTCCGCATCTATCTGCCGGCGGATGCGGCGATGCCCACGAACATCGACGCGTGGGGGGTTCTGCCGAGCAACATTGGCGACTTCGAGCGGGATGCGCCCTGGCTCACCGTGGTTACCCGTCTCCGGGATGGCGTCTCCCTCGATCAGGGGCAGCAGCAAATGAACGCGTTGGCGGCGCGGCTGCGTGAGGTCCACCAGTTCCACAAGACGCAGAATCTGCAAATCGTGCTGAACGGCATGCACCGCGATGTCGTGAACCACGCGCGGCCGGCGCTGCTCGCGCTGCTCGGTGCGGTGGGCTTCGTCCTCCTCATCGCGTGTGCCAACATCGCGAACCTGCTGCTCGTGAGGGCGTCCGAACGAGGACGCGAGATTGCCGTGCGTGCCGCGATCGGGAGCGGCCGCGGGCGCATTGTGGTGCAGATGCTCATCGAGAGCGTCGTGTTGGCTGTAGGTGGCGCTCTTCTCGGCGTTCTGCTCGCATGGCAAGGCATCGGGGTGATCAAGGCGCTCAGTCCGAGTAACCTGCCGCGGCTCGAGAGTGTGGCGATCGACGGTCGTGCCCTCGCGTTCGCCGCGGGCGCGACGCTTCTGGCGGCGGTCGCGTTCGGTCTCGCGCCGGCGCTGCGCGCCGTCGCCGGGAACCTCGTGGACAAGCTCCGGGACCGGGGAAGCGACTCCGGCGGCGTTCGTGGCAACAAGCTGCGCACGACACTCGCGGTCATCGAGGTCACGCTGTCGCTCGTGCTACTCATCGGCGCCGGGCTCATGGTGCGCAGCTTCAGAGAGATTCAGAACGTCGACCCCGGGTTCGACGCCGAGAACGTCGTGACGTTCAACGCGCCGCTCCAGTTCCTGAAATACCTAACGACGGAGTCGCGGGGGAATTTCCACAATCAGCTGGGGGCTCGCCTGGCGCAAATCCCGGGCGTCGAGAGTGTGGGCGCCGTCGCGCCGCTGCCGCTCGCGGGTGGCGAGCAGTATTCCGTCGGCTCCTACGGGCGGCCGGGCGGGCCAGATGATGTCTACCGGGCGCAGAAGGCCGACTTCAAGTCGGTACTCCCGGGATACTTCGAGACGATGAAGATCGAGCTCGTATCGGGTCGCACCTTCGTGCCGTCGGATAACGAGGTCAAGGCGCTGGACGTCGCGATCATCGATCAGAAGCTCGCGAATCGGATCTTTCGCGGCGAGGAGCCTCTCGGAAAGCAGCTCATCGTGGACCACTTCAACGAACAGACATTCTCGCTCGAGCGCCTGCCCGTGCAGATCGTCGGGGTGGTGTCCAACGTTCGGTCTGCGTCACTCGCCAGCGAGGGGCGGGAGTCGATTTACGTCCCGTACGTCTTCCAGTCGTTCCTGCCGCTCACGTACGTCGTGCGCACGAAGGTCGACGCGGCCACGCTGGTGCCGCAAATCCGTTCCGTGGTCTCCGCGATGGACAGGGACGTGCCGGTCGCCGGAACCACGACGCTGGATTCGTACGTCACGAACGCCATGTCCCAGACGCGGTTCCTTCTCGCGCTCATCAGCACGTTCGCGGTCCTCGCGGTCATCCTCGCCTCCCTCGGTCTCTATGGGGTGATCTCCTATTCGGCGCGGCAGCGGACGAGGGAGATCGGCGTGCGCGTCGCGCTCGGCGCGAGTAGCCAGGATGTCGTTCGGCTGATTCTGAAGCAGGGCATGGCGGTGGCGGGGATCGGCATCCTGCTCGGACTCGGCGGAGCCATGGCCGCGACGCGTGTGGTGAAGAGTTACCTCGTTGGCGTGAGCGCCGTCGATCCGGTCACGTTCGCCGGCGTTCCGGTCATCCTGTTGGTCGTCACGGCGGTGGCGTCGTTCTTACCGGCGAGGCGTGCGAGCGGAATCGATCCGATGACGGCGCTGCGTGAGGAGTGATCGAGCGTCGGACACGTTACACCGTGCCTCACACCTGGCGCCGGAAAGGACCGGGCGTACGACCGGTCACATCAGCTCAGCTCGGCTCGCACCTTTTCGAGGAGCGTCTTCGTCGCGCGCACGCCTTCGGCTTCGCCTAACGTGTTTCCCTCGTACTCGATCCCGATGAAGCTCCGGTACCCCGCGTCCTTGACGATCCTGAGCATTCGCCGGTAGTCCGTGTGGGTCTCGTTGCCGGCGCTGTCGAAGTCGTGGGATTTCGCGCTCACGGCCTTCGCGAACGGCATGAGCTCGGCGACGCCCTTGTACCGGTCGTACTGCTGCCCGCCACCAATGTCGAAGTTGCCGAAATCGGGGAGCGTGCCGCAGTTGGGCAGGTTCACCTTCTTCATGACCCCGGCCAGCCACTGGCCGTTCGACGAAAGCCCACCGTGGTTCTCGACGATCACCGCAATGCCGTTCGACGCGCCGTACTCGGCCACGCGACGGAGACCATCGGCGGCGCGGTCCATCTGCTCGTCGTAGCTGCCCGTGGACGCGGCGTTCACGCGGATGGCGAAGCAGCCAAGGAACTTCGCGGCGTCCACCCAGCGGTAGTGGTTCTCGACGGCCTGTGTCCGGGCGGCCGAGTCCGCGTCGCCTAACGCGCCTTCGCCGTCGACCATGATGAGCCGGCTTTCGACCCCGAGGTCCGCGCAGCGCCGCTTCATCTCGGCGAGGTACGTCTCGTCCTTCGCCCTGTCCTTGAAGAACTGGTTGACGTATTCCACGGCACTGATGCCGAAATCCGTCTTCGCGACCTTCGGGAAATCGAGGTGGTCCATTCGACCGGCGCGGAGCGCCCGGTGGAAGGACCACTGCGCGAGGGAGATCCGGAACCACGGCGCTCCGGGCGCGACCGACGACTGCGCCGTGGTCGCGGCCTGGGGAGGCGCGCACGAGGCGAGGGCGAGGCCGGCGGCGAGGCGCGCGGACTGGTCGAGGAACTCACGACGGTGCATCCTGCGGGTCATCGAATCTCCTTGAGCGCGGAATACCCACGGATGAGATGAGCTATGACGCTCGACAGGACAAGGCCGGTTGGCCGGCGGGAGGTGCTGAAGCAGGCGTGCATCGCGGCCGGGGGCGCCGTGCTGGCATCGAGCTGCGGGCGCGGCGTACCGGCCATTCGCGGAGTACCGGAGCCGCGGGCATTTGCGAGAGTGCGCGTGGCCGCCGACCGCGTGATCCGCAGCATCACCGGTCTTCGTCCGTTTCGACCGTCCGGCTTCGTCGTGCGTGCCGACCGCGCCGACGACCGCACGATCGTCCACAACTACGGTCACGGCGGTGGCGGCATCACGCTCTCGTGGGGATCGTCTTCTCTCGCCGTCGACCTCGCGACCGCGGTGGAGTCGCGTCGCGTGGCGGTGATCGGGTGTGGTGTGATGGGCCTGACCACCGCGCGGTTGCTCCAGGACCGCGGGTTCGAGGCAACCATCTATGCGAAGCAGCTACCGCCCGACACGACCTCGAATGTGGCCGGCGCACAATGGTCACCGTACACGGTGTTCGACGACGAATCCGCCACTCCGGCGTTCCGGCAGCAGCTGGAGCGGGTGGCGCGGCTCTCCAATCGGTACTTTCAGAGTCTCGTCGGCGACACATATGGGGTGCGCTGGATCGAGAACTATGTCCTGCGCGACAATCCACCGGCGCAGCAGCAAGCCAGCTCCATTCGCGACCTCTTCTTCGCCCCCGAGGTGCTCCCGCGACATCGTCACCCGTTCGCCGCGCCATACGTGTCTCGGTTTACGACGATGCTGATCGAGCCGCCGGTATTTCTGCCAGCGATCATGCACGATTTCCTCCTGCGCGGCGGGAAAATTCACGTTCGCGAGTTCAGGGAGCCGCGTGACCTGTTCCAGCTCGAGGAACGGGTCATCGTCAATTGCGTCGGGCTGGGCGCTCGCGACCTGTTCGGCGACTCGGAGCTCACGCCGATCAAGGGCCAGTTGGCGATTCTGCTCCCCCAGCCCGAGGTCGATTACATCCTGCTCAAAGGCGACTACTACATGTTTCCCCGGCGCGACGGAATCGTGCTCGGAGGGACTCACGACCGCGGTGAATGGCGCCTCGACGCGGATCCAGCGGTGACCGATCGGATCCTGACGAATCACCGCGCGATCTTCGAGCAGATGCATTGACCGGGCTGCCGTACGGCGTTCATCTCCGGAAACTCCGCCATGTCGTCGAGAAAGACGCGGTCGCGGGAGTGTCGTGCGTCGAGGCCGTTTCTCGTTAGCGAAGGAATAGGATCATGACGAGAGGCCACGATGATTTCGATGGGGCGCTCACCACTGACTCGGGCCATGGCCATCGGCAGCCTCGCGCTCGCGAGCGTATCGACCGGCTGCGGGGATGGCGATGGCCCGGCGGCAGTGACCGAGCAAACGGATCCGTTGCTCAACGAGCCGCTCGATGCACGCATCGCGTTTACTAGCACGCGTGATGGCGACTCGTACATCTACGTCGCGACGGACGACGGATCGCAGGTGAGGCGCCTCACGAGAGGAACGCGACCCACGTGGTCACCTGACGGTCGCTGGATCGCGTTCACTGGGCGGAGCGGTGAGACCAGTGACTTGCGGGTCATCCGCGTGGACGGCTCAGGGGAGCGAGTGGTAGCGGCACCGGCTGGGATGGCCGCCTGGTCGCCCGATGGGACCAAGATCCTTTTCAGTGGCGACCCGTGGTTCGCTACACCCGGCCTGTTCGTCGTGAATCCCGACGGGTCCGGCCTCACGCAAGTGCTCAGCGGCGACTTCGACGATCCTCCCGGAAACTGGCTCGGGTATCCAGCCTGGTCACCCGACGGGAAATCCATCGCGTTCCTCCGCGAGAACGACTACATGTGGTGGGGCGTCTATGTGATCAATTCGGACGGCTCCTCACCGCGCAACATTGCCGGAGGCAACCTGCTCGAGCCGTCCTGGTCGCCAGACGGAACGATGATGGCGGTAGGACATCTCGGCCGGGTCATCGGCACGATGAACGCGGATGGCTCTGGCCTTCAGTTGTACGACCGTGCGCTTGCGTTCAACCCGGATTGGTCGCCGGATGGGCGCAGCCTCATCTTCGAGGGGTTTGCGTCGTCCGTCGGTGATTCCGCGTCGAGCGTGGGCAGCAGGATGCGCATCTACGTGCTCGACCGGCAGACACGCGCGGTACGGCAGCTCATTCCGGACGCGATCGCCCCGAAAAACCCAAGTTACTGGGACCACGAACCCGTCTGGTTGCGGTCACCGGAGCGGTCAGCAATGGGTGGGACGCTTCCACGTCCCAACCTTTTTTCGCGGGCGTGAATCTAATGAAGACCCCTCGCCTCGGGCGGCGGACTGGCAGGGCGTGTAACCCAGGCGCTCCTCATTCCGTACGAAAGCGGGAGTCAACGTCCTCGGAGAACCGAAATGTCGTTTCTGAAGCGCCTCTTCTCGTCGAAAACTCCAGAGCCGGCGCAGCGCGTGCGGGTCTGTGTCGAATGCGGCATGCCTGTGGCGGATCACAAGGAATGGTGCTCTATCCGCCGCGGGCAGGCGGAGTTGGACCGGCGAAAGGCCGAAAGGTCGTGAATCGGTCACGGCAGTTGCGCGGGCGGGTATCGGCTCCTCATTCGACAGCTATCGCGTTCTCCTCCAGCCTCATCCCCGATCGCTGAGCCGCGGCCGTGCGGGCGCGCGCGCCGATCTGGTGCTCCCTCCAGAGCGAATAGATGGCGGGGATCACGACGAGTGTGAGGACCGTGCTGCTGAGCATGCCGCCTACCATCGGCGCGGCGATGCGCTTCATGACCGCCGCGCCGGCGCCCTGCGCCCAGAGGATCGGCAGGAGCCCCGCCACGATCGCGGTGACCGTCATCATCTTCGGCCTAACGCGCTCGACCGCCCCTTCCATGACTGCGTCGTAGAGGTCACGCAGCGCAGGGCTGGCGCCGCCCGCGGCCCGTGCGCGCCAGGCGTGGTCGAGGTAGATGAGCATGACCACCCCGGTCTCGGCTGCCACGCCCGCCAGCGCGATGAAGCCGATCGCCACGGCGACGGACCAGTTATAGCCGAGGAACCAGAGGAACCAGATGCCGCCGACGAGCGCGAACGGCAGCGAGAGCATTACGATGAGCGTCTCGCCGATGCTCCTGAAGTTGAAGTACAGGAGGAGGAAGATGAGCGCGAGCGTTGCGGGGATCACCAGCTCGAGGCGATCCTTCGCCCGCTCCATGTACTCGAACTGCCCGCTCCAGGTGATCGTGTACCCCGGCGGGAACGTCACCTCGTCCTCGACCATCTGCCTCGCTTCGGCGACGTAGCTGCCGATGTCGCGTCCCGCGACGTCGACGTACACCCACGCCGTCGGCATCGCGCCCTCCGTGCGCACGACCATTGGCCCGGCGACTTTCTGAATCGTCGCCACCTGTCCCAGCGGCACCTGAGCCACCCCGCCCGGCGTGCTCGTGGCGCCGCCCATTCCGGGCATGGGCCCCCTCGCCGCAGTCAGGCTGCCCCCCGCGCCCTCGCCGCCGCCCGTGCGGTCGTGGCTGATCGGAATCAGCACGGCGGCCAGCTTCTCGGGCGTGTCTCGAAGCTCCTGCGGGTAACGCACGCGCACGCCGTAGCGTTCTCGGCCTTCGACGGTCTGCGTGATGGTCATCCCGCCGATGGCGGTAGCGATGACGGTCTGAATGTCACCGACGTTCACGCCGTGCCGCGCTGCAGCGGCGCGATCGATCGCAATGTCGAGGTAATAGCCCGACACGGCCCGTTCGGCGAACGCGCTCCGCGTGCCGCGCACCATTGCGACGGACCGCTCGACCTCCTTGCCTAACCGCTCCAACTCCGCGAGGTCGGGGCCGAAGATCTTGATGCCGACGGGCGTTCGGATGCCGGTCGCGAGCATGTCGATGCGACCGCGGATCGGCATCGTCCAGGCGTTCGTGACGCCGGCGAGCTTCACCGCCGAGTCCATCTCGGCTACGAGCGCGTCGTAGGTGAGGCCCGGCCGCCACTCGGACTCCGGCTTGAGCGTGATGGTGGTCTCGAACATGTCGAGCCCGGCGGGGTCGGTGGCGGTGTTCGCGCGCCCGGCCTTGCCCCACACGTGCTCGACCTCCGGGAAACTCTTCAGCACGCTGTCCTGGATGCGGAGCACCTCGCGCGCACGCGCAACGCTCACCCCGGGAAGGGTCGTCGGCATGTAGAGGATCGTTCCCTCCTCGACCGGCGGGAGGAACTCGCTCCCGATGCGCGACCACGGCACCCACGTGAGCACGAGCGTGGCGACGGACAGGGAGATCACCGGCCAGCGATGCCGAAGGACCCACGTGATGACCGGACGGTAGACCGCGATCAACGCGCGGTTGATCGGGTTCGCCGACTCCCGGGCGATGCGGCCCCGGATGAAGAGGCCCATGGCCACCGGGACGAGCGTGATCGAGAGCAAGCTCGCTGCTGCCATCGCGAACGTCTTGGTGAACGCGAGTGGCGTGAACAGTCGTCCTTCCTGCCCGGCGAGTGTGAACACGGGCAGGAACGACACGGTGATGATGAGGAGCGAGACGAAGAGCGCAGGGCCGACTTCCTTCGAGCTCCGGACCACGATCTGCCATCGTTCGGCATCGACGTTGGACGCCCGCTCCAGGTGCTTGTGCATGTTCTCGATCATGACGATCGCGGCGTCGATCATCGCGCCGATCGCGATCGCGATGCCAGCGAGGGACATGATGTCGGCGCCGATGCCGAGCGCGCGCATCGCGATGAACGCCGCGAGGATTCCGATCGGCAGCGTGACGATCGCGACCAGCGCGCTGCGCAGGTGGAAGAGAAACAGGACCGCCACGAGCGCCACCACCA
>DASURJ010000976.1:0-4509 GCA_036280115.1 Gemmatimonadaceae bacterium | reverse complement strand
GGAGCGTTGTGTCGCGCTCCCCAGGCCTCCGCACGAGAGATCGGTCACAGCCTCGACGCTACAGCCACCCCGCATCGCTCGCGATTCGGATCGCGTCGAGCCGATTCCGTGCGCCGAGCTTCCCGATGGCATTCGACAGGTAGTTCCGGACCGTCGCCGCGGAGAGGTTGAGGCGATCACCGATCTCCTCGGTCGAGAGCCCCGAGCCCGCGGCGCGAAGTACATCCGCTTCGCGGTCCGTGAGCGGACTCGATCCCGTCTCCACCGCTGCCGCCACGAGCTCGGGGTCGAGCACCCGACGCCCCATCGCGATGGAGCGAATCGCGTTCGCGAGCTCCGGCGCCGGTGCGTCCTTGAGGAGAAACCCGCGGACGTGAACCTTGAGCGCGCGCAACAGGTTCCCGGGCTGACTCAGTCCCGTGAGCACCAGCGTACGACACGAGGGCAGCCTCTCGTGCAGCTCCGCGGCGGCACTCAATCCGTCGAGTCCGGGAAGATCGATGTCCACGACGGCGACATCTGGGGTTGTACGAAGCGCCGTCTCGACAATGGCATCGCCGCGCTCCAGCTCGGCCACGACCTCGATGTCCGGCTCGAGCTTGAGCAGCGCCACGAGTGCGCCGCGGATGAGATGCATGTCCTCGGCGATGAGAACGCGGATCATCCCGCGCCCTCCGGCACATCGACACGCAGCCGGAAGCGGCCATCCGGCATCGCACGCCCGCTTGCGACGCCCGACAGTGCGGCTGCGCGAGCAGCGAGCCCGGCCAGGCCAGTCCCCGCGGCCGATCCGGGGAACGCGCCGTCGTTGAGGATCTCGAGCCTGACGATTTCGTCGTGGCGCTGGATCAGGATCGAGCACCTCGTCGCTGCACTGTGGCGGAGGACGTTCGTCACCCCTTCACGAAGCGCCCACGCGAAGAGCTCGTCGACGAGCGGTGGGAGGTCGTGCACCGCGACATCGACGTGCGTCTCGGTGCCGGTGGACGCGAGGAGGTCCGTCGCCCGCTCGATCTCCGACGCGAGTGCGATGGGCGGCTCGCGATGCGCAATCTCGCGGACGTCGTGCAACGTCGTTCTCGCGACCGAGACGAGGCTTTCGATCTCACCAATGGCCTTCGGTACTTCGTTGCGCTCGAGCAGGCTGATCGCCAGGTCACCCTTGAGCGATACGGCCGACAGCGACTGCCCGAGCAGGTCGTGAAGATCGCGCGAGACGCGAAGGTGCTCGCGCCCGATCGCGAGCTCGGCGAGCTCGGTCCGGGCGTCGTGAAGCTGGTCCATGAGCCGTACGAGCCGCGTCGATCCGTACAGGCCGGCGCCGCCGAGGAACATGAGCGACTCGTAGTACGCGAACGTCCACACGCTCACCCCGAGCGATGACCCCGGCGTCAGGTAGGCAAGCGAGAGCCAGATCCCGACGCCGACAGCCGTGGCGACGCTCGCGATGATGGCGAGCCGACCCGGAAGGAGCATCGCGAACGACGCCACCACGAACCACTGAACCGTGGCCCATCGCGATCCAAACGCCGGAACCGGGACGAAACCGATCGCGACGAGAAGTGCCAACGTCCATCCCCAGTATCGCGGACGTATGCCTTCAGCCTTCGCGAGGCTGTGCCGCAGTTGGAGTCCGGACGCCACCGCAGCCAGGGCGAACGCGATCCCGTCGTGCTCGGGCTGCGGCGGAAAAGCCAGACCGAGGCCGCCCTGTGCGATGACGAAGGCGATGAACGGTATGTGAATGCCGACCAATAGCCAGCGCGCGCGGTGACGCGACGAGTCCGCCGGAGTCATCACGAGCGTTGCACTCATGCGGTATCACCGCCCTTTCTGAGGGCGTCGGCGAGCGCATCGAGCTCCACACGCCACGACGACCCGCGGAATTGCGCCACCAGCCGTCGCGCCTGCGCGAGTGCGCGACGGGAATCGGCGACCAGTTGGCGCAGCTCGGCTGCCGCGTTCCCGGGTTCGTGCTCCGCGATGACTCGCGCCGCGTCTCCGCGCGCGACGATCTGCTCGAGCGCGCTGGCGACGCTCGTGCGCAGCTCGGTGTCGATCCGGACGCGTGCCTCCACCACCGCCCGTGCCTCGAGCTCTCGTCCGGCCATGTCCAGGGCGCGAATGGCCGCGGTCAGTCTCAGCGGGACGTACTGCGTCGTAGCGCGCCAGAGGATGGCGAACACGAGATACGTGCCGGCGTTGCCGAGGTCCGCGGAATACCACTGCAGACCGACGAGGCCGAACGGCGAGAGGGTCACCGCGGCGGCAAGCGGCAACCCCCACATGCCAGGCACGACGATGAGTATCGAGACGACGAGCGACGCGAGCTGCATGAGCCACACGGGCCCGACGAACCGAATCGCGATGGTGTTGACGAGGACCAGGAGCGCGAGCGTCCAGATGCCCGCCGGCGGGCGCTCACCGCGCAGCCCGTACAGGACGTGCCGAATGTGTAACGGCACCGCCACCACAGCGGCCATCACGCCTGCCTGGAGTGCGCCGGGCGGCGCAGGCACGAAGGCCGGGCGCCACACATCTATCACGCTCAGCATGATGTTGAGCGCTACCGCCGCGACAGCGATCACGCGTTCGACGTCACGCGCGAGGGTCGGCGTGACCTCCGGCGTGTACGGCTCACGCTCGCCGCGGTCGGCGGTGAGGACCGGGCGTCCGGTCATTGCCTGAGCGACAGCGACCATGAAAGCGAGTGTCGCATCGGATCGATGAACCCGCCAGTCGTAAGTCTCACGCGCTTCACATGACAATTGTCACATGCGCCGAGCCGCGTGACAATCGTCATGATGAACTCACGACATCGGCTTCTGCCCGGAGCGCGTCGCTCGGGCAACCGTGCGGTCGAACAACCTCGCAAAAGGAGGCCGCACGATGGGGAGAACATCTTCACATACGAACGATAGACACCAGGCAGGACACTCGGAACGACGCGATCGATCCACGCACGCCGATGCGAGCGAGCCGACACGGTTGCGCGACGCACGGGGTCGCCGCGGCAATACCCCGGTAACTGATGGGCCGTACGCCGAATCGAAGGAAATGTTTGGCGGACTCAGGGTCGGTCGGCGCGTATTCGCCGAAGAGCTGTAAGTGCCGGGCCTGGATGAGCACTGTGTTCGAACCGCGGGGCGGCCGAGGCCGACCGCCCCGCAACCGCGGTGAGCTTCGAGAGGGTGACCAGCCGATAACCCACACGCACGCAGCGCGGGCAGTACGCGGCCATGGCAAGCTCGGACGCGACCATACCACTTGGCGCAGGCCTAACGGGTCCACTTCGACGAATCCGTGGACGTGCCATTGACGCCGTCGATCTCCCTGCTCAAGGTGATGCACGCGTCATCCGGCTCTACACCTGCTTTCACGACACCGCCATGAACCGCCGCGCCGTCATTGCCACCATCCTGGGCACCCTGGCCGCCGCAACCGGGATCACTCTATCACCTGCCCTCGCACAAGCTCAAAAAGCAGCAGGCGGGTGGCCCGCGTCGACAGCCGAAGCGGAAGGTCTCGATCCCGCCCCGCTTCGCGACCTCGTCGCTCGTACGCAAAGCGGCACATTCGGTAATGCCGATCGGCTCGTCGTGATTCGAAATGGGCGACTCATCGTGGATGAGCGGTTCCCCCGGGACTACCGCGAGGTGAGTCGCGGCAAGCAGTCGGCCATCGGGTGTGGCATCGACGTCTGCCAGGACTCATCGCGACTCAATCAGTACAACTACCTCCATCCGAACTTCCATCCGTGGTGGAATGGCACCGAGCTGCACACGCTGCAGTCGGTCACGAAGTCGGTGACCGCGACGTTGTTCGGCGTGGCAGCGCAACGCGGGCAGATCAAGAGCCTCGAGACGCCACTGCTCTCGTACTTCACGAAGTACGACCTCTCGAAGGTGGATCCCCGGCTTCGGAAGGCGACACTCGCCGACCTCCTCACGATGCGTACGGGCATCGAGTGGCACGAGACGGACCGGCCACTCGACACCACGAACACGACGTTGCAGCTCGAGTACAGCTCCGACTGGATCGCCTTCACGCTCGGTCAGCCCATGGACGCCGAGCCGGGAACGAAGTGGGTGTACAATAGTGGTGGAAGCCAGCTGATGTCCGAGGTAATCCGTTCCGCAACGGGGATGCATGCGGACGACTACGCGCGTCAGTATCTCTTCGGGCCGCTCGGCATCACGTCGTTCCATTGGAAGCGGACGCCGACTCGCCATCCCGACACCGAAGGCGGTCTGTACCTCGCGTCGCTCGACCTCGCGAAGATCGGCCAGTTGTACATGGACGACGGCGTGTGGCGCGGTACGCGAATCCTTCCGGCGGGATGGGCGCGTGAAGCGACGTCGCGCCGCGTCGATCACGTGGCCCCCACCAATCCGAACTCGCCTGGCTATGGATACCAGTGGTGGCGCTACGATCGCCGCAACACCGAGATCTGGGCGGGCAACGGGTTCGGCGGGCAGTTTCTCGTGATCGTCCCGCAACATCGCATCG
>DASURJ010000975.1:0-5247 GCA_036280115.1 Gemmatimonadaceae bacterium | reverse complement strand
TCGAAACGCGAGTCGTCGAAGGGGAACCTGAAAAGCTCAGGTCACACACCCCCCTCGGCAAGGGCGTATTTGGGACGTCAGCGACAGCGTGCGGGCGACGGGCGACGGGCGACGGGCGACGGGCGACGGGCGAACGGCGGGCAGTCATCCCTCGTGGGTGACTCGGTCGTCGGTGGCCACCGACGCTACTGAGCACTGACGACTAATGAACTCACGACTGATGACTGCCCGACTGATCACTGCCTACTGATCACTCCCCGACCGACCAGCGGCGACCGACCGGCCCGACGGCATCGCGGGCTCTGGCGGGACCACCCGTCCAGGCGCCCGTCAACTCCACCCTGACGGATTACTCTTCCGTGGTTACGGCTCGTCCAGCGTCGAAAACGCAGCTGCCAGCGATCCAGTCTCCAGGCGCAGTCAATCCGACCGCAGGGTCACGATCGGATCTACCCGGCTCGCCCGGTACGCGGGGACGAGGCACGCCACGAGCGCGGCGAGTAGCAGCAGGACGACGCTTCCGCCCAGCGTGAGCGGGTCGTTGGGGTGCACCCCCGCGAGCTGGCTCGAGAGCAACCCCGCCAGAAAGAGCGACGCGATCACTCCGATGGCAGCGGCGAATCCGGCGAGCCGCATCGCGCGCCCCACCACCTCGCCCACGATCACGGTCCGTCGAGCACCCAGCGCCATCCGGATGCCGATCTCCTTCGTCTGGCGCTGCACGAGGTACGCGAACAGCCCGTAGGTGCCCACGGCGGCCAGGAGCAGCGCGAGCGCGCCGAACGTTCCCAGCAGCGTGACGGCAAAGCGCGGCCGCACGAGCTCGCGCCCGAGGATCTCGCGCATCGTCCGCAGCTGGCTCAGCTGCATGTCCGGATCGACGGCGCGGAGCCGGTCAGGGATCGTCTTCAGCACAGCGGCGGGGTCACCGGCGGTGCGCACGAGGAAGTACGTTGCCGGCCGAGGGACCTGTCGATTCGACCAGAAGATCTGGGCCGGCACCTCGTCGCCCGGGCGAAGCGGTGGAACGTCCGCCACCACGCCCACGACGGTGAACTCATCCTCGTGCTCCACCATGTACACACGCCGCCCGAGTGGCTCCGAGCCGAGGTAGGTGCGCGCGAACCGGTCGTTCACGACGGCCACCTTCGGGGCGCCGTACGTGTCCCGGTCGGAGATGTCGCGCCCGCGGAGGATGGGCAACCCGAGGGTACGGAAGTATCCCGGCGAGACGTCGTACCAGAGCGTCGTCTGCCGTGGTCCATCGTTAGGCGCCGGCCGCCCGTCCACCCTGAAGTTCATCGCGCCGTCACCGCCGAACAGCGGTCCGGCCGACCCGGTCCCCACCGAGGCGACGGATGGGATCGAGCGGAGCTCCTCCTCCGCGCGCATCCACACGTCCACGATCTGGTCGCCACGCTCGAACTTCCCGGGCGACGTGAAGGCCCACGCGGTGACCAGGTGATCCTGCTCGAACCCGGGCTTCCAGCCAAGGAGTGTCGCGAAGCTCCTCCCCAGGAGACCGGCTCCGGTGACGAGCACGACGGCGAGCGCGATCTCGCCGACGATGAGGAGCGAGCCGGCTCGCGTCGCACGCCGGCTCATGCCGCCCGACCGGCCACCTTCGGAGAGCACGCGATTGAGGTTCAGCCGCGTTGCACGGAGCGCCGGCGCGGTGCCCACGAGCAACGTCGTCAGCACGGCCACGCCGGCAGTGAACGCGATCACCCGCAGGTCGAACGACACCTCGTCGATGCGCGGAATGCCTCGTGGCGCGAGCGCCACGAACGCGCGCGAGGCCATCCAGCCAAGCAGCAACCCGCCCGCTGCGCCGAGCGTTGCGAGGACCAGACTCTCCGCGAACAGACCGCGGACGAGCTGCGCCCGCGACGCGCCTAACGCCGAGCGAACGGCCATCTCGCGCCGCCGCACGCTGGCCTGCGCGAGCAGGAGATTCGCGACGTTCGCGCAGCCGATGAGCAGCAGGAACCCCACCGCGCCGAGAAAGATGTACATCGCGCGCCGGACGGAGCCGACCACCACGTCCTGCCACGACCGCACGGTGATCGTCCATCCCGGCTTGTCGGGGAAGTGATCCTGCTGGATCGCCGACGCAATGGCCGCGATCTCGCTCTTCGCCTCGTCCAGCGTCGCGCCATCGCGGAGACGCGCGAATGCGAGGAACCCGCGCCAGTCGCGCCGCTCCTCATCCCTCGGGTCTACGTGAACGGGTCTCCACATCTGCACGTTCTCGTGCAGCGGGATCCGCGTCCCGGGCGGCAGGATGCCGACGACCGTATGCGGCTCGTCGTCGATCGTGACGGCCTGGCCAAGAACGTCCGGCCGGGCACCGAACCGGCTGCGCCACATCTCATCGCTCAGCACGATGACTCGCCGCCAGTTCGTGCCGATGTCCCCACGCTCGATGAGCCGACCAGCCTGCGCCCGAACGCCGAGCGCCTGAAACGCTTCGGGTGTCGCCAACCCACCCGACACACCGACGGCACCGTCCGACGTCTTCATGAGGAACGGCCAGGTCCGCGCGACGCCGGCCACCTCGATCGCGCTGGCACGGGCGGCGACGTGGTAGACGTCCGGCACCGACGCACTACACCAGTCTGTCCGCTCGCCGCGCTCCAACTCGCAGAACGCCACCAGCCGGTCGGGCTCGTTGAAGGCGAGCGGCCTGAAGACTACCCCGTTCACAACCCCGAACACGGCGGCAGACAGCCCGATCGCGAGCGCAAGGGTAACCACCGCAATGACCGACACACTCCGGTGACTTACCAGCGATCGAACGGCAGCACGAAATGTCGATAGGATGGCAGGCATGAGAGGATCCTCGCGGCGAGAGATACCAAGCCCACGCCTATAATAGGTCCGGCGATCCTGTCCAGAGTCAGGTCGAGCGCGGCACCATGTCAGGAGACTGGCGACCCCCCCTTTCCCGTCTTGCCGACCTCGTGAACCGGCCACTACCTTCGCCAAGGATCCCAAGCATCACGGCCCGTCCCACGCGCGGGACGGGCCGTTCTTCCCAGGGACCAGCTGACATCGACGACGATGCAGCGGGTCGCTCCGGCGACATCACGGCGCTAGCTACCTCATCCGAATTGGATGCCCGGTCTCCCCACCCCGCTGGCGCCCGACACACCGCTCACGCTCGTCACACTCGGCACGACCGCGCTGCGTGTTTCCGCGTCGCCCGACGAGCGTGCGGCGTTCGGCGCATCCGAGGCATCGCCTGCAGGCGTGGCGCCGGATGACTCAGTCATATTCGACCTCGGCAAGCCGCTCGCGCTCGTCACGTACCTCGCGTGCGCCCCCGACCGCTCGGCCCCCCGCGAGCACCTCATCGATCTGCTCTGGGGTGGCGTCGAGCCCGATGCGGGCAAGCACGCGCTTCGGCAGACCCTCTGGTACATCAGGAAGCGGCTCGGCGATCGCCAGTTGATCGTCGGCGGCGACGTCCTGTCGATCGTGGGGCCGCTCGACTCCGATCGCGACGCCCTCCTCGCGGCGGCCGAGCGCGGTGACTCGGAAGCCGTGGTGCGGACCTTCGCCGGCGATTTCTTCCCCGGGTTCGCCGCGCCCGGAGGCGCGGAGTTCGAGCGGTGGGCGGATAACGAGCGTCAACGCCTTCGGTCGCACTTCTGGCGCGCGACCGAAACCATCGCCCGGCGCTGGATGTCGGGGCTGAAACTTCGTGATGCCCAGATGCTCGCGCGCCGCGCGCGTGACCTCGATCCCCTTCGCGAGGCCGGATGGCGTCTGTTGTTCGAGACGCTCGTGGCCGCCGGCGATACGGTCGGCAGCGCGCTCGAGGCCGATGCGTTCGACCGACTTCAGGCCGCCGAGGGAATCAGCCCGGAGCCTGCCACACGGGCGATGTTACGCGCAGCGCGACAGGCGCCACCGGGTGACGAGCCGTTGCGCACGGACGATCGTCCGTCGCTGACGGCCGAGCTCGTGGGGCGGGAGCAGGAGTTCGCGCAACTGCTCGCGTGCTGGGAAGCCGCGCGTACGGGGCGTTCCGCTCACGTTCACGTGCTCGCGCCGGCGGGGCTGGGGAAGACGCGGCTGCTGACGGATGTGGACGCCCGCCTACGCGCGACGCGGGCGCGGACGCTCTTCGTCCGTGCCTCGCTCGGCGGGCGCGACATCCCGTTCGGGCTGGCGGGCGACCTCGCCGAAGGGCTCGCGCGGTTGCCGGGCGCGAGTGGCATTTCGACCGGCTCGGCTCGCGCGCTCGTGGCGCTGAACCCTGCGCTGTCCGCGTCGTACCCGGCGGCGCTGCCCGACGCGGGCGGCGATCAGTCGGACGTGCTACGGCGGCGTACCGTGGCGGTCCGCGAGCTCATTGCGGCAGTCGCCGAGGAGCATCCCATTGCGGTGTTCGTCGATGACATGCAGTGGGCCGACACGCGGTCGCGGCAGCTCATCGCGGGGGTGGTTGGCGCGCTGGATCGAGTGCGGGTGTTGCTGGTGACGGCGTCGCGCCCTGGTGTCGAGGCGTTCCCGAGTGCCGACCATTCGCGAACGATTCGGCTCGAGCCGCTCACCACGGCGGACGTGGGTGCGCTCGTTGCGAGTGTTGCTGCGCTCCCGTCCGAGCCGTGGTCGGAACATCTCGCGCCGGAGCTGTGCGATGCGACGGGCGGGTCACCTCTCCTCGTGCTCGAGACGTTGCAGTTGCTCGTCGAGGGGAACATGCTGGCGCACGATGGCCACGCCTGGAGCTCGCGCGACCCGGCACGGCTGTTCGCGGCGTTGGGGGCCGGGGGGGCGGTGCGCCAGCGGGTGGAGCGGCTCGACCGCGTGGAGCGGTGGGTGCTGACGCTCCTGGCGGTCGCCGGCGTGCCGCTGTCTCGGGAGACGCTGACGGCGGCGGCTGGCCGCCCCGCCGACGACATGGTGACGGCGTTAGGCAGCCTGGAGCGCCGCGGGTTCGCCGCCCGGCATGGCGACGCGTGGGTGCCGTCACACGACGAGATCGCGGCGATGGCCCTGGAGCTCGCCACGAAGGACGCGCGCCGCGCGGCATCGCGTGCAACGGGCCGAGCGCTGCTCGACCACGCGGGCCGGGACGCGCGCGCCCTGCGGCACGCGGGCGGACTCCTGGTGCAGGCGGACGAGCTCGAGCGCGTGTCCGCCGCGTTCACCCGGTTCGCGCATCTGGCGCGAGATGCGGGCGATCATCGATCGAACCGCGTGCTCGCCTACGATTTCCTCGGGGAGCGTTCGACC
>DASURJ010000974.1:0-21843 GCA_036280115.1 Gemmatimonadaceae bacterium | reverse complement strand
CAAGGCCGGCGTCGCGAGCGACGAGTCCGGCAATACGGTTCCACGCGCGCTCTCCGGAACGATCCGCCCGGCCACGCGGGGAGCGCTGGTGTCCTGCGCTCCAGGATTCTTGTCGCTTTCCACCACCTCGCATGCAACGAGCACCGCGACCATCATCAGGCTCGAGGCGAGACCACCGACGTGACGTCCGAGCGGCCATCGACTCAATGACCATCTCACCGAACGCCGGCTGTTCCTGTTCGAATACGAGGCCATCGTGACTCCCTCCTCGAGCTGCGTGCCGACACCTGCGCCTCCCGTTCACGCGGCCGAGTTGGGCAAGGAGAAGGCCATAGCCAGGTTAACGCCGAGGCTTGCCGGACCGTCTCCCCATCGTGGCAACGAGGCCCTCTGGCAAGCTTCGGTGTGAACTGAGTCACCATTTCCTCGCAACCATGCGATCACGATCCATCTCCGTTGTCTTGTGCGGTCTCGTGGCGGTTGGCGCGCTTTCGCTGGCGAGCTGCGCATCACCGGCGGCTGCGTCGCAAGAGCTCGCCAGCCAGCGCGCCGCGTCTTCACGCGAGCTCAGCACCGAGGAGCAGGTCACGCATGTGCTGAATCGACTCGCGTTCGGGGCGCGCCCGGGTGACGTCGCTCGTGTTCGCGCCCTGGGAGTGGACCGATGGGTGGCGGCGCAGCTACAGCCGGACCGGATCGACGACCGCGAGACGGATCGATTCCTGGGGCGCTACGAGACGCTCGAGAAGAGCTCGGCTGAGCTCTTCCGGGATTACCCGCCCGCAGCCGTCGTACGCGCCGCTCTCCGGCGAGATTCTCTCGAGCGGAACGGGCGGATGACCATGGCCGATACCGCTGCACTGGTCGAGCAGGCGCGTCGCTCCAATCTCTTCATGGCGGAGCTGACCTCATCGCGCGTGGCACGTGCGGTGATGAGCGAACGACAGTTGCAGGAAGTCATGGTGGACTTCTGGGAGAATCACTTCACCGTGTTCGCGGGCAAGGGGCAGACGCGGTGGTACCTCACCTCGTACGATCGCGACGTGATCCGACCGCACGCTCTCGGGAAGTTCCGCGATCTGTTAGGCGCGGTCGCGAAAAGTCCGGCAATGCTGTTCTACCTCGACAACGTGCAGAGCGTTGCCGATAGCGGGCGACGAACACTCCGTGCCGGCTCGAACGGGAGGCGGGACCGACGGTCCGGCAATGTGGGGCCGCCGGCTGGACCGAGACCACGCGCGGGCCGCCCCGGCATCCGACTCGAGGCACGAGGCCAGCGCAGCAGCACGGATTCGGTCGAGGAACCGCGAACCCGCGTTCGGGCCACGACCGCCGCGGCCGCACAGCGCCGGGGGCGGGGGCTCAACGAGAACTACGCCCGCGAGCTGATGGAGCTCCACACGCTTGGCGTCGATGGCGGGTATACGCAGCGGGACGTGGTGGACGTTGCTCGGGCGCTCACTGGCTGGAGCATCCGGCCTCCGCGGCAGCTCCTCATGGCCGCGCCCGACGCTCGCGTGCGCCGGGCGGCGGAGCGCATGAGCGACACCGAGGCAGCCGGGATGTTCGTCTTTCGCCCGGAAGTTCACGATGCGGAGCCAAAGGTCGTTCTCGGGCACAGGCTCGATGGCGGGCGCGGCATCGAGGACGGTGAGGACGTGCTCGACATCCTCGCGCGTCACCCCTCCACGGCGCGCTTCATCGCTCGCAAGCTCGCCGTCCGCTTCGTGAGCGACGAGCCGCCCCAGGCCCTCGTAGACCGGGCTGCCGCGACGTTCCAGCGAACGAACGGCGACATCCGCGAGGTCGTGCGGACCATCGTCACGTCGCCCGAGTTCTTCTCGCGGGCCGCACTTCGCGCGAAGGTGAAATCGCCGTTCGAGCTCGTGGTCAGCACCATGCGAGCGCTCGGTTCCGCCGCCGATCCCACGCCACGCTCGGCGCAGATCGTCGCGCGACTGGGCCAGCCCATCTTCGGTCACCAGGCACCTAACGGGTGGCCCGAGACCGGGGCGCCGTGGATGAACACGGGGGCGATCCTCGACCGCATCAACTTCGGAATGGCCGCCGCGGCGAACCGCGTCCCGGGAACGGCCGTGAATCGCTGGCCGGAGACCGCGCGACTCCGCATGCTGTCTCGTGCCGAGCAGGTCGAGGGTGTCATCGCCGGTCTGCTCGGAGGGCACGCATCACGAGAGACGCGAGAGATCCTCACGAGCGGCGTCCATCCGCTGGTCGCAGCGCGTGTGGCCGACTCGTCGGCTTCACAGAGGCTCGACCCGGACGCAACGCCGGACGCTTCGGCAGTGGTGGGTGACGCCGGGAATCGGCGCCGAATGGTGAACCGCGGGTTCGGTGCCGGACCCGAGCTGTCCGGGCTGGCGCAGGTCATCGGGCTCGCGTTAGGCTCGCCGGAATTTCAACGACGGTAGCAGCCGTCCACGTGCATATGCAACGACGCGCTTTCGTGAAGTCGGGCGCTCTCGCGCTCGTGACGATGGGGTTGAGCCCACGCTTTCTGCGACGCACGGCGCTCGGCACAGAGTTGCCCGGAGCTGCGAAGGGGAAGATCCTGATCTGCCTCTTCCAGCGTGGCGCCGCGGACGCACTGAACGTCGTCGTCCCGCACGGCGATGCGTCGTACTACGCGCTCCGCCCGCGCATAGCGATCGCGCGCCCGAGCGTCCGGGTTGCCAGCGGTCAGTCGGCCATCGACCTCGACGGGTTCTTCGGCCTGCATCCCTCGCTCCGGCCGCTCGAGCCACTGTGGAATCGCGGGCTGCTCGCGCCAGTGCACGCCGTTGGAAGCCCGAGCGCCACGCGCTCGCATTTCGACGCGCAGGATTACATGGAGTCGGGGACGCCCGACGTGAAGGGCACGCCGGACGGGTGGCTCAATCGCTACCTCGCCACCCGAGGTACCTGCGAGGAGTGCGCGGCGCCGTCCGCACGCCCGTCACCGTTTCAGGCGGTCGCGCTCACGAATCAGACCCCGCGAATCCTCGAGGGGGAGGCGCCGGCCGTCGCCATGACGAGCATCGAGACGTTCACCGTGCGGGCCGGCGGCGCATCGGCGGCTCAACTCGAGGCGCTCTATCGAACGGGGACGAGCGATCTCGTTCATGCGTCCGGATCGGAGATGTTCGAGGCGGTGAAGATGCTGCGCGCCGCGAACCCGCAGCGGTATCAGCCCGAGCATGGCGCCGAGTACCCGCGCTCGCAGTTCGGGCAGCGCCTGCGGGAGATCGCGCAGCTGGTCAAGGCGAACGTCGGACTCGAGGTCGCGTTCGCGGATGTCGGCGGGTGGGACACGCACGTGAACCAGGGCGGCGCCACCGGGCAGCTCGCGAATCGCCTGAGCGATTTCGCGCGATCCATTGCTGCGCTCACGACAGACCTCGGCGACCGAATGGAGGACGTCGTGATCCTGACGATGAGCGAGTTCGGCCGGATGGCGCGCGAGAATGGCACCGGCGGCACGGATCACGGTCACGCCGGGGCGATGTTCGTCATTGGCGGGCCGGTGCGCGGCGGCAGGGTGCACGGCGCATGGCCGGGGCTCGACCGCGAGCAGCTCTTCGAGGGGCGCGACCTCGCGCTGACGACGGACTTCCGCGCGGTGTTCGGCGAAGTCGTCTCCGAGCACCTCGGCGCGACGAAGCTCGATCGAATATTCCCCGGGTTCACGGGTGGGAGCTCGGTCGGCGTCCTCTGATGATCCGTTGCCGGTCTTAGTTAGTTAATGAGGCTCACTTAATTAGCAGGATGGCCGACGTAGCCAGCGACGCCGCTGCCGCGTTGGTCTCCGAGCCTCATCGCGCCCGTTAGGCATCGCGACCGGTCCAGGTGGGGAAAAAAGCAGGAGGGGGATGGACAGGATGAACAGGAGACCCAAGATGACTCGGACGGCAGCAGGGTCGGTCTCGCAGGCGGCCTGAAAAAGAGAGGGGGAAAGGCCCGCCTGGGACGCCACCGTCCCCGAAAGCCGTTCCCCTCTTCCTTCATGCCGCTTGAGAGAGCAACGCCGCCGCCGCACAGGACATCTTCGTCATCCTGTCCATCCTGTCCATCCCCCTCCTGCCTTTTCCCAAGCAAGACCGGTCGCGATGCCCGCCGGGCGAGATGAAGCTCGGAGCACCGGTCGCGATGCCCGCCGGGCGCGGGGTGTTCGGAGCCTAGAACCGGAAGATCTTTTTCAACGCCCGCCCGATTCGGTTCCCGAGGCCCTCGATGATGAACGGCTCGGCCTCCGGTAGCTCGAAGTGCTCGGCACAGACCTCCGTGGGCTCGGAGCCGGGCTTGAACCACTCGCGCTGGGTGAGCGGGCACCAGTCACCCGCGAGGAGGCCGGTTTCGGCGTCGATGACGCGCGCGACCATGCCTTGCGGCGGCGCCCACTCCGTGTCGGCCGAGCGATCGGGCCAGCCTCGCTGGTAGAACTCTGCCC
Source organism: Gemmatimonadaceae bacterium (assembly GCA_036280115.1). Taxonomy (GTDB): domain Bacteria; phylum Gemmatimonadota; class Gemmatimonadetes; order Gemmatimonadales; family Gemmatimonadaceae; genus JAJKIV01. The sequence goes on along the minus strand of DASURJ010000974.1, from coordinate 17,396 downwards.
ATGCGGGGGCGGCGAGGCGGCCGCCGTTCGCGTCGGCGGCGATGCTGTGCGGCGTGTCGTAGCCGAACCAGAACCCGGCCACGAGCGACTTCGTGTACCCCACGAACCAGACGTCGGCGCCGTTGTTCGTCGTGCCGGTCTTCCCTGCCACCGGCTGCCTGACGCCGTAGCCGCGGATGGCGGTCGCGGTCCCGCGATCGACGACGGAGCGCATCATGGACGTCATCTGGAACGCGTCGCGCGGGTCCATCACCTGGACCGCCGCCGGCTCCTGCGTCCACAGGACGCTGCCGTCGGGCCGCTCGATCCGCCTAACGAGACGCGGGCGCACGCGCAGTCCGCCGTTCGCGAACGGGGCGTACGCCGTGACGAGCTCGAGCGGCGTTACCTCGAGCGCCCCGAGCGCAATGGCCGGCACCGGAGCGAGTGGACTGATGATGCCGTTCCGGTGGGCGGTCGTGATCACTGCCTGCTCACCGACGACGCGGCTGATGCGGACTGCGGCAGCGTTCGATGAGCGCACGAGGGCTCGCCGCATCGTGACGCGCCCGAGGTACTCGCCGCCATAGTTCGCCGGCGTCCAGATGCGCCCGTCCTGCTCGACCTCGACGGGCTCATCGTCCACGAGCGACGCCGGTGTGAAGCCGGCCGCGAGCGCCGCGGCGTACACGAACGGCTTGAACGCCGAGCCCGGCTGGCGGCGGGCGGCCAACGCGCGGTTGAACGACCCGCGCTCGTACTGGCGGCCACCGACCAGGGCGCGCACGTCCCCCGTTCGCGGGTCGAGGGCGACCATGGCGCCCTCGATGCGTCCCGCGTTTCGCGCGTACCAGCGGGCCTCCTGCTGGATCGCGGCGGCGCGGGTGCGCACGGCGCGGTCGGCCGCCCGCTGCGCGATGAGATCGAGCGTCGTGTAGACGACGTAGTCGGTGGAGGCTTCGGGCTCCTCCAGCGCGCGTCGGACCGAGTCGACGAGCGCGCGGACGGCGTCGAGCGCGTACGAGTCGTCCGGCTGCGGCGGGCGCCATTCCTTGGCCGCCACGCGCAGTGGCTCGGCGCGGGCCGCGACCAGCCCGATCTCGTCCAGATACCCTTCGCGGCGCATGAGGCCGAGCACGAGGTCGCGCCTAACGAGAGCGCGCTTCCGGTTGTTGCGCGGCGTGTACGCCGACGGCGCCTTCGGCAGCGCCGCGAGCATGGCGCCCTCGGCGATCGTGACGTCCTCGACGCTCTTGCCGAACAGGTCGCGGCTCGCCGCCTCGACGCCATACATCCCGTTCCCGAGATAGATGACGTTCAGGTACAGCGCGAGGATCTGGTCCTTCGTCAGGCTCTGCTCGATGAGACGCGAGAGGCGCAGCTCCATGAGCTTGCGCCGCAACGTGCGCGAGCCCACGAAATGCTCGGCGATGAAGGTGTTCCGCGCCACCTGCATGGTGATGGTGCTGAACCCTTCACGGACGCCGAGCGCGCCCACGTTCCGGACGCCCGCCCGAGCGAGCCCGCGCCAATCGAGCCCGTTGTGGTCGTAGAACCGGCGATCCTCCGTCGCGAGGAAGGCCTCGCGGACGTGGCGTGGCACGTTCTCGAGCGGGACATTCACACGCCGGATGACCGTCAATCGCCCCATGAGGCGTCCCTGGCGATCGAAGATCTTACCGCCTTCGGGTGGACGGAACGCGCGGATCTGCGCGGTCGTCGGGCAGCCGTTGAAGCCGCAGGTCGCCAGCCAGACGTCGAGCGCCACGACGCCGGCGATAGCGAGAGCGAGCGAGGTGAGCCACGGCCACTGTGCCCTGACCCAGCGGCGAGCCGGATTACTCGTATCGGGTCGCGCGCGGTGCCGTAGCACGCGCCAGCGTTCCCGCAAGAAGGACGAAAGTGACAATAGTCTGGGCCGCGTGACGTCAGTCATATGACACCCCGCGTGTTCTGCAAAGTTTCGACCGGAAGACGACCGACTCGGGTGTCAGGCATTCGCCGGTGCCGAGCGCTGTTGCGGACGGTTAGCGTTGTCGTCCTAGGTCGACCCCCGGCCGTTGCTCGCCCCGCTTCGATTGACTCGATGCTGTCCCGGTTCACGCTCCTCGGTTGCCTCGCGGCGTCGGTCGCCAGCGCCACCGTCGCCTGCGCTCGCGCGGATTCCCAGGCCACGACCGCCATCGTTGGCGAAGTTCCTCCGGCCGCACCAGTGCCGGCGTTGACACCTGCCGGAGCACTGACGTCCACGGTGAACGGTCCGGGGCGCGTATCGCCGGACGCGTCGGCCACGCCGTCGCCGAGCTCCGGCCCGCGCGACCTTCCTGCAAACGAGCTCGGTCGGATCCCGGTCCTCGAGTACCACCTCATCGGGGAAAAGAACGCGACGTACGAACGGACTCACCAGGGGTTGCGGGACGATCTCGAGACGCTCTATCGCCGCGGGTATCGGCCGATCTCGATCGCCGAAATGGTCGATCGAAAGATCGAACTCCCGGCGGGACAGTCCCCGGTCGTGCTGGTGTTCGATGACGCCTCGCCGTCGCAGTTTCGGTACATCGAGCGCAACGGCGAGCTGGTGATCGATCCCAACTCCGCCGTCGGCATCCTTCTTGACTTCAACAGGAAGCATCCCGAGTGGCGCAACAAGGCCGTGTTCTGCCTGCTGAGTACCGCGCAGGCCGGGCGCGCCTTCTTCGGCGACAAGGGGATCGAGGGACAGAAGAGCGAGTGGCGCTTCAGGAAGGTCAAGTTCCTCGCCGATCAGGGATTCGAGCTGTGCAACCATACCCTCTACCACGCGCGGCTGGATCGCGCCGGGGACTGGGTGCAGGAGTTCCTCGCGCGAGGGGACCTCGCGATCGACTCGGTCGTGCCAGCGTACACGGTGCGTACGATGGCACTCCCACTCGGCATGTGGCCGCAGAACCGGGAGCTCGCGAAGCGAGGCTCGTGGCGCGATCCCAAGGGGCGAACGGTGACGTACTCGTACGACGCGATCCTCGAGGTCACCGGTGGCCCGGCGCGCAGTCCGTTCGACCCGCAGTTCAACCCGCACTCGATTCCGCGCGTGATCGTCGTCGGCGATTCCGCGGTCACGCGGACTCTGAACTCGCTCGAGAAGCACGGACAGCGGTACGTCTCGGACGGGAACCCGCGAACGGTCGCGAGACCGCCGCGGACGACGGCCTCGCAGCCCTGAGGCTTCGCCCCCGCATCGTTCCGATCGTTCTAGAGTTTCCACCCCCTGAGCGACGTGAGGGCAGTGGTCAGGGCTTGCCGCTGTGTTTCGGTAGTGGCGGTCGTGAGCAATTGCTCGTACATATCGATCGCGAGGTCCAGGGCGTCGTAGTCGTGCTCGGCGCCGGCCAGGGATGCGGCGTTATCGGCGAGGGCCGCACGGGCGAGGTCGTCCGACGGAAACCGCGTCACCACCTGCTTCCAGCGCGCCACGCGCTGGCGCGGGTCCGATTCCGAGAGGGCCCAGAGGTGCCACGCGCCACGGTTCGTCGCGTCCGCGGCAATCGCCCTGTTCGCGAGATCGCCGACGATATCCGGTCCGCGTCCAGTGAGCCAGTAGGCATTCGCGAGGATCACGAGGGCGCGTGCGTTCGTCGGCTGGGCGGAAACGATCGCCTCGTAGATGGGTGTGGCGACCTCCGGGATGTTGCGAAACGGCTCCGCCGCCACGACGAGGGCATCGGGCGTCGTGGAAGTGGCAATGGCGCGGAGCCGTGTCTGCAGCTGTGCCGGGTCGCCGTGGAGTTGATACTCGTCCACCGCCGCGGCAAGCTCGGCCCCGAGGTTCGAGGTGGGTGAAAGCATGGCGCGAAAAGTACCGTCACCAGAGCAGGCCGGCAGGCTACCCTGTGTGAGACTGGGTGAGATTGTGACAGACTGGGTGAGACCGCGAGACCGATGACCGAGCGCATTGGCGAATTGTTGACACTCGCGTGTGTCGCGGATGAGTCCGCGACGGCCGCCGTCCTGCACGAAGCGCTCGCGGGACTGTTCCCTCACGCGATAGTGACGCGCGTGGACACCGGGGCGGAGCGAACGCTTCCCCCGTCGATAGATTGTGCGGTCGTCGACGCGTCGGTGCGTGGCGAGGATGGCGTCGACGTGCTGAGGCGCCTTCGGGCTCGCGGATACGTCGGGGCCGCCGTGCTCATGACGGATGGCGCCCGGCCGACGGTGGACGATCATGCCGCCAGCGCACACCGCCTTGGCGCCCGGTCGTGCGCGTTCGACGCGACGTTCTCGGCGTCCCTCGGACAGGCTGTCGTCGATGCGCTGCGGGCGAGCGGCGGTGCTGGCGGTGCTACGGAGGATTCGCCGTGGACTCGAGCGGTTCGTGCGCTACGTCACAATCAGCGGCTGGTCGCCGCGGGTGAGCTCGCCATGCGCCTGCAGCATTCGCTGAACAACCCACTCGCCGCGCTCCTGGCCGAGGCGCAGCTCCTGGAGCTCGAGGAGCTGGCGCCTGACCACGAAGCGTCCGTGAAACGGATCATCGAGCTCACTCGGAGGGTAGTAGAGGTGGTACGTGGACTGGACGGCGTCGCCCGGGCATAGCATTGTTCCCGAGCCGTCCGTGCCTGCAGTTCTTGCGCGAATCGCCTCAAGCTGCGATACTCGTTACGAGCACCGGCGCGAGCGAAAGACGTGGCCGGTACAGCGGCGGGTGCACGCGGGAAGTCTCCGAAGGCTCGGGACTTGCGTCGGTGCACTCGCGCGCAGTGGAGGAAAGGTCGCCTGATCGCGTGAGTATTCCGCGCTCGATGGCGACAGCAGCGTTCGTGCGACGCTCGCACCACCCCGTCTCAGGCAGCAGTCCGAACCGCACTCACGTGCATCGTTCGTGGCCCGCATGGGCTCGCATGCCGTTCCGTGCGACCTCTTGATTTCACAGGAGCACCGCGTCGAACGCCGGGAATTCCCGGCGTAGCCTCGCGAGCAAACACCCCATAACGAACATCGTTGCATGACCGAACGCCGACGCCCTCACCGTCGCGGCCGAGGGCCGCGCCCGTATGGTCGCAATGCCGCCGAGCAAGGCGAGCCGAATCCCTATCGCGACACGGGCCCAGATACTCCAATCGATGTGGGCGATAACGACAACATCGACACGTCGCCGCCGTCGATCGCGTCCGTCGCGACCGACGAGGCGCCAGCGGCGCCAGCGCCGCCACCGGTGACGGTTGCGGAGACGCCCGCGGAAACGCGGGATGCCACCGAACCTCGTCCCGCCCAGACGGGCGACCAACCCGCAGAGCGGCCACAGCAGCGCGAGCAACGGCATCGGCATCACCGAGATCATCGCGAGCCCAGGGGCGACCGCGGTGAACGCGGTGAACGCAGTGACCGCAGTGACCGCAGTGACCGCAGTGACCGCAGTGACAACGGCGGCCGACCGCACCAGCAGTTCAACGGCAACGGCCGGCGCGGCCGACGAAATCGGGGACGCGGGCGCCAGCGCGACCACCAGCAGCATCAGCCGTCCACCCCTATTGTCGCAGACAGCGAGACACTCGGCTGGTTCGATCCGTCGCGTGATGGCGGCTTCATTCGGCGCCCAGCCAACAGCTACCTCGCGGAACCTGGCGACGCATACGTCACCCCACACCTCGTGCGACAACACGGGCTCCGGCGCGGCGATACCATCGTCGCGACGACCGGGCGCGACCACCGTGGACGCCCGGCCGTCGTGGATCTGCTCAAGCTCAACGACCAGGATCCCGCGACTGCGACACGCCGACCCGACTTCGGCTCGCTGACGGCCACGTACCCGGACCGTAAGCTGCACCTCGAGACTGGGCGTCCGGCAAAGGGTGGCCCCGAGCTGACGCGGCGGGCCATCGACCTGATCGCTCCGATCGGGTACGGCCAGCGCGCACTCAACGTCGCGCCGGCACGTGCCGGCAAGACGATGCTGCTGCACGCCATCACCGAAGGCATTGCCATCAACCACCCGAACGCGACGCTGCTCATCCTCCTCGTCGACGAGCGTCCGGAGGAAGTGAGCGAAGCGATCTCGTGGGGCGTGGGCGAGGTGATCGCCTCGAGCTTCGATCAGCCTGCGGAGCGGCACGTTGAAGTGACGGAGATGGTGCTCGAGCACGCTCGACGTCTCGTCGAGATGGGGAAGGATGTGGTGATCGTGCTCGACTCGCTCACGCGAATGGCGCGCGCGCACAATACCGCCGAGCGTGGCTCGGGTCGCACCCTCTCGGGTGGGCTGGACTCGTCGGCCATGGCGAAGCCCAAGGCCTTCTTCGGCTCCGCTCGCGCCGTCGCGGCGAAAGATGGGGGCGGCTCGCTCACGATCATCTCGACCGCGCTCGTGGAAACCGGGTCGCGAATGGACGACGTGATTTTCGAGGAGTTCAAGGGCACGGGCAACTGCGAGATCAAGCTCGACCGCTCGCTCGCCGAGAAGCGCATCTTTCCCGCCTTCGACATCGCGACGAGTGGCACGCGACGCGAGGAGAAGCTCTACAAGCCGGAGCAACTCGACGCGGTCTACACGTTGCGTCGCGGCCTGCAGCAGATGCCGCCGCAGGCGGCCATGGAGTGGATGATCAAGCGCATCGCGAACACGCCAAGCAACGACGCGTTGCTGGCAGGACTATAAGACCGAGAACTACGCTGGTTAGCTGTTAGCTGGAACTGGTTGCTGCGGGGTAACGGCCGCTCGGGACGCCACCGTCCCGGAAAGCTGTTCACCCTGCAGCAACCAGTGCCAGCTAACAGCGACCAGCGCTGGTTGCGGTTCCCGGTTCCCCGTTCCCCGTTCCCGGTTCCCGGTCTTTCGGCCCGCCCTTTGCTTGAGAGCGGGCTACAATGCGTGCCTCCCGATACGCGCCCGCCATCGCCGCGGCCGCGATGCTGTCACTGGTCTGGAGCCGCGCGAGCGATGCCCAGGGCTCGGGTGGCGATGATCAGATGGAACGCCCCGAAGTACGGTCTCTCGAGCTGCGCGGCGTCGAGTCCGTCGATCGGGACGAGCTGCTGCAGAGCATCGCGACGTCGGAATCGAGCTGCAAGAGCCTGCTCCTGTTCGCGTTCTGTCCGCTCTCGCATTCGAGCCTGTTCTGGGACAAGGAATATCTCGACCGCACGGAGCTCCGCCGCGACGTGCTGCGCATTCGCGTCTTCTACTGGTTGAGAGGATTCCGTGAGGCGCAGGTGGACACCGTCGTCGATCGGCGTGGCCGCGACGCGGTGAATGTCACGTTCCGAGTCCGTGAGGGACGACCGACGCTCCTGCGCGACGTACGCGTCGAGCGCAGAGACTCCGTCCTCACGGAGAAGGAGATCAACTCGCTCCTGGAGGTCGAGCGCGGAAAGCCGTTCAATCTCGTCGCGCTCGACTCCACGCTGCTGCGCATCCGCGGCGTCCTGCAGAACCGTGGCTACCCGAACGCTCGCACGGACACGGCAACCACGACGGACACGGTGGCCCGATTCACCGACGTCCGCATCACGGTCGATCCCGGCCCGCTCACGTATGTCGGCGAGATCCGGATCACCGGCAACCGCAACGTATCCGAGCGGACGATCCGCAACTCGCTGAGCTTCAAGTCCGGGGATCTCTTCGGTCGCCGCGAGTTGAGCGAGAGCCAGCGGCGCCTCTACGAGTCGGGGCTCTTTCAGCGTGCCTCGATCAGCGCGGCGCGATTCGCTGACAGCGCCGCGATCGCGGGGCTCGCGCGCGTGCGGGACAGCCTCCGGGAGTTCGGGACGCAGGCACAGCTCGACAGCCTGCGCAAGGCGTTCTTCGATCGACTTGGCGACAGCACCGTGCGCCACATCGATGTCGACGTGTCCGAAGCGCCGCTCCGAATGGCACGCGTGGAGGGCGGATTCAACACGTTCGACTTCATTCAGGTCGACGGTCGCTACACGCAGCACAACTTCTTCGGCGGGGCGAGGCGGCTCGACGTCTCCGGGACCGTCGGGAATCTGTTCGCGAACCAGCTCAACGGGTCGAACATCGGCGGTGTGATCGGCTTTCAGGACGTCACGGAGGATATCGACGGCGAAGCCGATGAATTCCTGAAGCCGACCTATCAGGCGAGCGTCGACTTCACGCAGCCTTGGCTCTTCTCACCTCGGAACTCGGCGGGCGTTGGCGTGTTCGCGTACCGTCGCCAGGCACCCGCGGTGTTCGTCGAGCGCGGCGAGGGCACGAACATCTCGTTCACGCGCGAAGTGGCCGAGCGAGTGCCCGTGAGTCTCGCGTACCGCTTCGAGCTCACGGGCGTGCGAGCCGGGGACGTCTACTTCTGCGTGAACTACGGAGTGTGCGATCCGCAGACGATCGGCGCCCTGCGCACTCGGCAGCGACTCTCACCCCTGCAGCTCACGGGGTTCGTGAACCGTCGCAACGATCCGTTGTCGCCGACTCGCGGCTATGCGGCCGAAGCGCGGCTCGAGCATGCGTCGGCGTTCACGGGGTCGAGCTTCCGGTACAACCGCGTGTACGTCGAGGGCGCGGCGTACCGGCCCATCGGCTCGCGGGCGGTGCTCGCCGGACATGCGCGCGTCGGGTTCGTCCGCGCACTCGCGAGCACGCGAGTCGCGACGCATGCCGGCGACGAGCTGTCCGGTGACATCCTGCATCCGCGCACGCGACTCTACGCCGGCGGCGCACGGTCCGTCCGCGGCGTCGGTGAGAATCAACTGGGACCGCGTGTCCTCACGGTGCCGCCGAGCAAGCTCGCGGTGATCTGCCCGGACCTGAGCGGTGCGGCGATCGCGGAGTGCGACCTCTCGCGAACGGACACGGCGGGGAACGGGCTCGCCGACCGGGACTTCACGCCGCGGCCGCTCGGAGGACGCGCGCTGCTGGAGGGGAGCGTCGAGCTCAGGTTCCCGGTGTGGCGGAACATCTACGGCGCGGCATTCGTGGACGGTGCGCTGCTCGGGCAGGGATCGCTCGAGTCCGCGACGAAAGGCGCAGGCGCCATCACGCCGGGCATTGGCGTCCGCTACCTCTCGGCGGTCGGTCCCATCCGCGTGGACCTCGGGCTCAACCCGACGTTGCCCGAAGAGCTGGCGGTCATCACGCAGATCGAAGGGCCGGATGCGCTTCGCATCATCGAGCTGCGCGACCGGTGGCGCTACAACCCGACCGGCGGGGCGTCCGGCATCACCGGGATCCTGCGGCGCCTAACGCTTCATCTCTCGATCGGCGAGGCGTACTGACATGCGTCACCGTCTGCTCGTCATCGGGGCGGCTGCCGCGGTGCTACTCGTGGCGGTCGTGCTGGTAGGACTGCTCGTCATCACGAACACCGACTACGGCCGAGAGCGCGTGCGTCGCTTCGCCGAGTCCGCGATTCAGGGCGCGGCCAATCACGGTGTGGTGAAGCTCGGGCGCGTCAGCGGAAACCTGCTCCAGGGATTCACCATCGCGGACGTGTCCATCCGCGACTCGAGCGGGACACCGTTCATCGTCGCGGACTCGGCGAGCCTGACGTACGGGCTCCGCGCCTTGCTGCTCAAGCGTCTGGAGCTCGGGAACGTCCGCCTCGTGCGGCCCCTTGTGGTGCTCGACAAGCCTCCCGGCGACAGCGCGCTGTGGAATTACAAGGCGATCTTCAGGAGCGATACGCCGAAAGCGCTGCGTGACACGACGAAAGCCCGCTTCGGAGACTGGATCGTGTTACGCGACGTGACGGTGATCGACGGACACTTGATCATCCGCTCGCCGTGGCGTCCGAGCCGCGACTACACGGGCGCGGCGCGCGATTCGGCGATCGCCAGGGCGCTAGGTGGAGGCGAGCGCGTGGTGGTGGTCCGGCACGACGACGGATTCCAGAAGGTCATCGAGTTTCGCGAGCTGACCGGGGACATCCCGTATCTGCGCCTGGCGCACCCAGACACGAAAGTGCGCCGCATCGAAGTCGACTCGCTGGCCACGGTGGCGCTGCCGTACCATCCGCCTGCCGCCGTGGTCCGGGACATGACCGGCGCGCTGGAATTCACGAGCGACTCGATCTGGTTCAAGAACATCCAGGTGACCATGCCGGGATCCCGCGCGGGCGGCGACGGCCGGTATAACTTCGACAACGACGACGTCGATCTCGTTCTGCGCGCCGAACCTGTTGCGCTCGCGGACATCCGCTGGATCATGCCGCGAATTCCGAGTCGAGGCGGCGGCACGCTGGACTTCCGTCTTCGGACACGCGAAGACACGTCTACCTACATCGCGCAGGGCGCGAACATGCAGGTCGACTCGGCACGCGTGGCCGGTGACTTCGCCGTCTCGATCGTGGGCGACAGCCTCTGGTTCCACGACACCAACGTGCAGTTCGCATCTGTGGACACGCGCCTCATCGAGCAGCTCGTGCCGGAGGCGAACATTCCCCGTCATGGCACGCTGAGCGGTCGGACCCTGCTCGACGGACCGCCGGGGCTCATGCGGGTCGATGGCGACCTCGCGTTCGACGATGCGCGGTACGGACGGAGCCATGTCGCCGCGGTTGGGCAGGTCGGCACGACAGGGCGTGGCGTTCGCTTCCGCGATCTCGACCTCAGGCTCGACCCCGTGCAGGTCGGGCTCGCGACCGTGTTCGCGCGAGACCTGCCGATTGCGGGCACCGTGCGCGGCACCGCGCGACTGAATGGCGCCACGGACGATCGGCTCGACGTCCGCGCCGACCTCACGCATGACGATGCTGGCCTGCGCTCACGCGTGGCCGGCACGACGGCACTCCGGTTAAGCAACCGGACGTGGGTCGATGCCGACGTGCGACTACTCCCGCTGTCGCTCGCCGAGGTCGGCAAGTTCGCGCCGGCCGCGGGCTTGCGCGGCATCGCCGCGGGACCGGTCCGCGCCACGGGTGATCTCGGCAACCTCCGGGTGGACGCGAGGCTCGCGCTCGTGGATGGCGGCCGGCTCGACGCCCAGGGGACGCTCGATCTCGCCAGCGCCGAAATGGGCTACGACATCTCGACGCGCATGCGGGTCTTCAACGCGAACAGCGTCATCGGTCGGGCGCCGGCCACCGCTCTCACCGCAACAGCGTTCGCGCGCGGCCGCGGGTTCGATCCGGCAACCATGCGCGGCGCGTTTGGGGCGAACCTCGCGACATCGACCATCGACACCGTGGCAATCGACTCGGCGCACGTGCGAGTCGCCATCGCCGGCGGAATGCTTCGGGTGGATTCGGCGGCAGTCAGCGGGCCGCACACGAGCGTCGGCGCGCAGGGGACGTTCGGGCTCGCGGCCGGGCGGCGCGGCGAGCTTCGCTATCACGCGTCGGTCGACTCGCTCGCGGCATTCACCCGCTTCTTCCCGGCCCCCGCGGACACGGGGCTCGTGACGCCGCGGCCGCGCGGCTACGCGCGAGCGGTGGCCCGCGCCCGCGCCGATTCCGCCGCGGTCGCACGCGCCACCGAGATCGAGCGACTCGCCACGGGCGCGGCCGGTCCTCGTCTCGGGCCCGTGCCTCCGCAACCGTCGCCCGTCCGCCGGGATTCGACGGCCGGGACCGTGTACGCGGCGGGCGTGATTCGCGGCGGCATCAACGACTTCGATGTGCGCGGCCGCGCGGCCGCGGAAGACGTCGTGTTCCGGGGCAACACGTTGCAGCGTGCCCAACTGGAGTATGCGTGGCTCGGCGTCCGAACGCCGCGGGCGACGCTCGCCGCCGGCGCCTCGCTCGACTCGTTGCGCGCGGCCGGGTTCGCAATGGACAGCGTCGAGGTTCGCGGCTCGTTTCACGCCACGGACGGGAAGGTGGCGCTGGCGATCTACCAGGCGACCGGCGAGGAGTACAGCCTGGGCGGAGGCTTCACGCTGCACCAGGATCACAACGAGGTGCACATCACCGACCTCGCGCTGCGCTTCGATAGCACGCGCTGGGTGGCGCCGCACCCCTCGGCGATCCGCTGGGGGGCGGGCGGCATCGTGGTCGACCGCCTCGAGCTCAGGAACGGCACCCAAGGGCGCGTGTTCGCCGACGGCAACATCCCGCCGGACCGGCCAGGTGGACTCGACATCGTGGTCGAGAACTTCCAGGTGGCCGACCTCGCGGCGCTCGTTCAGAGCGACGTCGAGTTCCGCGGGCTGATCACGACGACGGCCCGCATCGAGGGGACGACCCGCGCCCCGCACGTGCGCGCCGCGTTAGGCATCACCAACTCCACGTACGGCGGCGCCCGGGTGCCCGACCTGCGTGCGACCGCCACCTACACCGCGCCCGCGCTCACGCTGCACGTCGAGGCCGCCGACAGTGGCCGGCGCGTCGCCGTGGCCGACGGGACGATCACGATGAACCTGGGCACGGGCACCGGGCCGCTGCTCCCGGACGCGCCGATCGAGATCGACGTGCGCTCGGACGGACTTCCCCTCGATCTCGTCTCGAGATTCACGGACGTCGTCGAGGACGTCCGCGGGCGGATGTTCGGCGTCGTCACGGTGCGCGGGACGACGCGCGACCCGCACACTGCCGGCGCGGTCGCGCTGCTCGGCGCGTCCGTTCGGATCGTGCCGACGGGGATGCGGCTCGAGAACCTCGTCGCGTCGATCCGGCTGGCCGGTGACACGGTGGTCATCGATTCCATCGTCGGGCGCAGCGGCGGACGCGTCTTCGCCCGTGGCGGCATCGGCATCCGGTCGCTCACCGAGCCGTCGTTCGATCTCCACATCGATGCCGACAACGCGCGGGTGCTGGACAACGATCGCGGTGAGGTGCGGGCAGACATCGGCCTCGTGGTCAACGGGCCGTTCGACCGGACGAACATCGAAGGGCGCGTCAACGTGCGGAACGGGGTCATCATCGTCCCCGAGTCGGACAACAAGCAGGTGATTGCCGCGCACGACCCCGCGCTCTACCAGGTCGTGGACACCGCGCGCGTGGACGAGCAGGCCCAGGGGATCGAGCGGCAATCACCCTTCATGGCCAACCTTCGCATGGACGTGGCCGTCGAGGTGTCGCGAGACACGTGGGTGCGGACAGCCGACGCGAACGTCGAGATCTTCACACCGCCAGATCGCGCGCTGTCGATTCAGATGGATCGCCGGCGCGGGCGCATTGTAATCGACGGCGAAGTCGCGACCGACCGCGGCGAGTACGAGTTCCTGAGCAAGCGATTCCAGATCCGCCAGGGGTCGGCGGTGTTCGTGGGTGGGCCAGAGATCGACCCGACGCTGCAGATCACCGGCGAGTACGAGGTACGCCTCGCGGCGAGTCAGGCAGTCGGCATCCGCGTGCTGATTGGCGGCACGCTGAGCAACCCGCGGCTCGCGCTGACGAGCGACGCACAGCCGCCGCTCTCGCAGTCGGACCTGTTGAGCTATCTCGCGTTCGGCCGAACCTCCGGCTCGCTCCTCCAGTTCGAGGGGTCATCGCTGGCCGGGAGCGGCGGCGGGTCGACCAATCTCGCCGGCGCAGGCGCCCAGCTCGCGACACAGCAGTTGGCGGCCGTCGCGCTCGGCGTGTTCGTGAACGAATTCGAGGGCGAGGCAGCGCGGTCGCTCGGGGCGGCGTACGTGAACGTGACGCCGGCGGACCTCTACACGGAGCTGGCGCGCGGCGGAGAGCTGTCCGGCTTCTTCAAGGGCACCGAGCTCGAGATCGGGAAGTACACCGACCCGAACACGTTCGTGGCGGTGCAGACGCGTCTCAGCACGTTCGCGAGTAATCCCAACGATCGTGCGGTTCCGGGCATTCGTGTTCACCGGCGCCTGGGCAAGGGGTTCACGCTCGACGCGAGCTTTGCGCCGCGCTATGTACCGCAGCCATCGTCGCTCGAGTTGACCACGCCGAGGAGCACGGGCGTGTTCGGGACGTTCCTGGCACGGGAGTGGAAGTTCTAGCTCCCCGTGGCGAAACCTTGGGCCACTCTGGGATGTCTCACTGGTGAGCCTCTACCGATCCTGGAGACGACACTCATGCGCGTACGGTCCCGCCACATCCTCCCTGCCCTACTCATGCTCGCCGCAGGTGGCACCTCGGCGGTGGCGCAGGTGCGGTCAGCGGACCGTTGGCTCGAGCAGTGCCAGCGCGACCGCGGGTGGGGCGATGGGCGCGAGCAGTACTGCGACGTTCGCGAGCGGACGATCCCGGTGCGTGCCGATCTCCGGGTCGACGGTCGGGACAACGGTGGCATCGAGGTCATCGGCTGGGATCGCAACGAGATCCTGGTACGCTCGAAGATCCAGGCCCGGGCGGGCTCGGAGTCGGACGCCAAGGCGCTCGCCGATCAGATCCGCATCGAGGTCGCCGACGAGATTCGCGCGGATGGGCCGTCGACGCGGTGGCGCTCGGGTTGGTCGGTGAGCTACGAGATCTACGCTCCGCGTCGAACGAACCTGGACCTGGCGGCGAACAACGGCGGTATCTCGATCGCCGACATCGAGGGACGCATCGAGTTCGGGACGACGAACGGCGGCGTATCGCTGACTGGTGTGGCCGGCGACGTTCGCGGCTCGACGACGAACGGCGGCGTGGACGTCGAGCTGACGGGTGATACGTGGCGGGGCACGGGGCTCGACGTGCGCACGACGAACGGCGGGATCGAGGTGGCCATTCCGGAGCAGTACTCGGCGCGACTCGAGACCGGAACGGTCAACGGCGGGATGAACTTCGGGTTTCCGGTGACCGTCCAGGGGCGACTCGACCGGCGCCTAACGACTCAGCTCGGGAACGGCGGCCCGCTCGTGCGCATCACGACCACGAATGGCGGCGTGACGCTGCGGCGCGCCCGGTAACGGGTCCGAGTGGGCGACTGACTGGGCGTGTGTGACCCCGCACGGCACGCGCGGGTTCAGCATCTCGGCACGCACCGAGTTCCGCTGCGCTACAGTGAAGGAGCCCCGATGTCTCAGACTCGTCGATTTCACGCCACGTTCGTCGCTCCGCTCGCTGCGCTCGCTGCGCTCGGCGCACTCACGTTCCTCGGCGGTTGTAGGCGAGAGCCCACGTCATCTCCGGCCGCTGCGCTCTTCGCGGGTGAGCCGTTCTTCATCCGCGGCGCGGTGAGCCACGTCGACCATCCGTGGGGAATCATCGTGGCGGGCGAGCCCGGTACCGACTACAAGACCGACAAAGCCGCATTCCGCGTTGGACCGGAAACCGAGATCATTCGTGCCGACGGGAGCGCCGCGACGGCGGCCGACATCAAGGTCGGCACGAAGATCGCCCTCTGGATCGTCGGCCCCATTCGGGAGTCATACCCGGTGCAGGTCGATGCGCGGCGAGTGCTCATCGAGTAGACCAGGTCACTCCATCCGCGCCTGGCCGCGACCATGACGGCGCCAGTGGCGTGGCCCGAACGGCTGGAGACCGATCGACTCGTACTGCGATGCCCGGTCGCCGCCGATGCGGCGGCCATCTTCGAGGGGTACGCGCAGGACCCGGAGGTCACGCGCTACCTCACGTGGCGCCCGCACTCACGGGTGGAAGAGACCGAGGCGTACCTCGCCCGCTGTCAGGCCGGCTGGGACGCCGGGATCGACCTGACGTGGACCCTCACGCGTTCCGGGGAGGATCGCGTCATCGGAATGATCGGGCTCCGCCCCCGCACGCACATGGCGGACATTGGCTACGTCCTGGCCCGCCGCTATTGGCGCCAGGGACTCATGCCCGAAGCCGCGACCGCGGTGGTCGGCCTGGCGTTAGGCCGACCCGCGATTCACCGCGTGTGGGCCGTGTGCGACGTGGAGAATCGTGCGTCTGCGCGCGTACTCGAGAAGGCAGGCATGGAGTACGAGGGCGTTCTCCGGCGCTGGATCCTTCATCCCAACGTCTCGGCGGAGCCGCGCGACGTCCTGTGCTATGCGCGGCTCCGCGGCACCGGGTCAACTACCGCGACGACGACATCGGAATCTCGACCTCGCTCATCCGCTGGACCTGACCGTTAGGCAGCGGCACCTCGCCGTAGACCATGTACGGCGACTTGTCCAGGAGGTACCACGTGGCCATGAGCTGCCGGTCCGACTGCCGGCGCTCCTCGATCTTCCACGCCTCCATCTTCGTCCCCTCGACGGTGATGGGCGTCTGACCGAGCACGGTGAAGATGCGCATCTCGGATTTCGTCCAGGTGGGCGCCCAGACCGGCGCCGTCATCACACGCCCTTCCTGGAAGCCGACGGCGAGCGGCACGAGATCGGATGCGCCGGCCATGAACCCCAATTGGTCGAGCGTGACGTCGACCTGCTGTACGGTCGGATCGCCGGGAAGCTGACGCGTGCCACGAACGCGGTTGCCCTCGACTCTGAGCTGTGCCCGCGCACCGTTACTGCGCTCGGACACGTAGCCCATGATGCCGAGCGTCACGGCGTCGAAGGTCTGGCGCAACTCCCATTTCACGGGCTCGCCGTTCGGCGGAAACTGGGTGCCTTTCGTCACCCATCGGTGCACTTGGCGGCCGGCCGAGTCGCCGACCGTGAGCTCGTTCGTCCACTCGGAAACGATGCGGCTCGTATCGCTTCCGATGCGCACGCGAACGCGGGCGGCGTGTGGCCTGTACACCGTGCCGTTGACCAGCTTCGAGCCGACCTCGAGCCGGATGGTGTCCGACGCCGGCGGTGCGACCGGGACGGGCATCACCGGACATGGCATGCCGAGCAGCACGCACAACATTGCGATCATCGTGTCATCCTCCGTGGGTAAGGCCGTGTCCCGAGCGCGACTGTCCATGGCAGCGGTCGGTCGTATCACGCCATAACCCATCGGGACGCGGACCCCGGCGCCAGTGCCGAAGTTCGCATCGGTTCGAGTCCACTTGGGCTCGCGATGGTATGAACCGGCCGGGCTACTCGTGTCTGTCGTGCTCGCCTCGCATCTTGTGCCCGGCGCGGAGCACGCGCCACAATCGCGTCCATACCGAGCCGGACCGTGTCATTGCCCCTGAATTCGAACCCCGTCGCGATGTGACGATTCGCCCGGACATCCCCCGTCGCAGTCATCATCGCCGAGCTCGCCTGGCGGCTCGAGCGCTTCGCCTGATCGGCCTCGCGGCATTCCCGCTGGTGACAGTAGCGCGGCCCGCGTGGACGCAGTCCTCCGTCGCGTTCACGGGCGTGACGCTCATTGACGGCACAGATTCGGTTCCGCGTCGCGACCAGACAGTCATCGTGCGCGGGAACAGGATCGTCAGCGTGTCACCGGCCCGCGCGGCGCGTGTACCGGACGGCGCGCGTGTGATCGATGGCCGCGGCAAGTACCTGGTGCCCGGGTTCTGGGACATGCACGTGCACACGGCCATCACCGGTGGTCGCGAGATGTTGGCGTTGTACGTCGCCAATGGCGTGACCGGTGTACGCGACATGGCTGGCGAGTGGGACGTGCTCGAGGGGTGGCGCGCGGAGATCGCCGCCGGCACGCTCATCGGACCGAGGATGGTATTGTCGGGTCCGTACCTCGAGGGGGGCGACGTCCCGATCCCACACCTCCTGGCGA
>DASURJ010000973.1:0-3965 GCA_036280115.1 Gemmatimonadaceae bacterium | reverse complement strand
TCGGCAGCGTCACGCCGTCCTATCTGTACCGGGCGGCGACGACGGCAGCGATCGACATCGTCCGCCGCCGCCGGGCAGCCCGCGGAGACTCGCTCGACCAAGTCGACGACGCGGAAGTGAGCGCGCGGCGAGCGCCCGCGACCCCCGATCGCGACGCGTCGCTTCAGGAGCTCGGCGAGCGGATCGAGCAGGCGTTGCGCTCGATCGTGGCATCTCGGCGGCCGGTCGTTCGGATGTACCTGGCTGGGTATGGGACTGCGGAGATCGCGGAGCTGATGGGCTGGACCGAACCGAAGGCGAGAAATCTCGTGTACCGCGGGTTGGCGGACCTCCGCCAGCGCTTGCAGGCCATGGGCATCGACGGCGGAGAGTAGAGATGAAGCTGACAGACGAACGACTTCGTCTCGCATACGCGGAGGCGCAACGGAGCGAATCTCGGGAAACCCGAGCGTCGTGCCCGGCGCCGGACGCGCTGCTGGCACTCGTCGAGCGAACGGGAAGCGAGGCGGATCGCCTGCTCACGCTGGACCACGTGATGTCCTGCGTCCGGTGCCGCCGGGAGCTGGATCTCGTTCGAGCCGGTGCGGCTGCGGCGGGGATGCCGAAGCCGCGCGCGTGGTTCCGCTCGCCGTCGATCGGAATCGTCGCGATGGCGGCGCTGCTGCTCTTCGCGGCAGGAGTTCGCCTCTATATGGTGGCGGGCGACGCCGAGTCCGGGCCGGTGTTTCGCGGTGGCGCGGGCCTTGTCACGCATCCCGTCACAACGACCGCGAGCGGTGACCTGCGACTCGCGTGGACGCCGGTGCCCAACGCAACCTCCTATCGCCTCGAGGTTCTCGCCGCAGGGCAGGCCGTTATCGATACGACGCTGCGAGACACGTCGTTCGTGGTCGCCGGCGCGCTAACGCGCGGCCGACCCGATGTCGTCTGGTCCGTCGCCGCGATGCTGGACGACGGGACGACCGCCAACTCGATCCCTGCGCGGCTGAATCCTCGCCGCTAAGGCGCCTGACAACCACGCCGGCTCGCTCCTCGCCGTCGTTCGCGGCTCGCGTCGTTCGCGCCTCGCCGTTCGCGCCTCGCCGTTCGCGCCTCGCCGTTCGCGCCTCGCCGTTCGCGCCTCGCCGTTCGCGCCTCGCCGTTCGCCCGCATGGGTTAAATGACCGGTTACATGCGAGTGAGAGAAAGCTAGATTGGCCGCCGTTCATACTCGCGCCTGGTTCACATTGGGCGCGTTGAATCATTCATCCGTAAAGGAGGGGTCGTGCGTCTCGGGATGCTCGCAGTAAAGAGACTCATGTCGGCCGTGGTTGCGGCAGCAGCTGTGGCGGCATGCAGCGGGGGGGATGATAACGGGGTAGAGCCGACGCCGACGATCGACATCGCGCTCTCTCAGGCGGCGCTGAGCATCATACAGGGCGGGCAGAATCAGACCGTGACCGTGACGCTGACGCGAGGCGGCGGGTACGCGGGTGCGGTGAACATCGCTGTCGAGGGTGCGCCCACCGGGGTTACGGTGACGCCGTCGCCGGGGTCCATTGCGGCGGGTTCGACGACGAGCACGATCACGATTGCGGCCGCCGCGAACGCGACTGTGGGGACGGCCACTCTGACGGTCCGAGCATCCGGGAACGGCGTCACGGACAAGACGCAGACGATCGCCTTGACGGTCGAAGCGGCGCCGGCACCGAGCTTCACGCTTGCCGTGGATCCGACAACCCGCTCGATCCCGCAGGGCGGCAGTGGGACGGTCGCGGTGAACATCACGCGCACCAACGGGTTCGCGGGCGCTGTTGCACTGACAGCGGAAGGGTTGCCCACGGGAGTGACGGCGGCGTTCGACCCGCAAAGCGCGACCGGCAACACCTCGACGTTGACGCTGACCGTTGGCGCGGGCGCGGCGACGGGCAACTCGACGATCACCGTCCGCGGGGCGTCGGCTGGGCAGACCGACAAGACCGCGACGGTGACGCTCACGGTCACTGCGGCAGCGACGGGCAGCTACACGCTCGCCGTGACGCCGGCGACGGTGCCCGTAGTGCAGGGCGGGACGGGAACCGCGAACGTCGCGATCACACGGACCGGTGGGTTCGCTGGCGCGGTGACGCTGGCTGCGACCGGCCTGCCTAACGGTGTCACCGCCGCGTTCAACCCGGCCAGTCCCACGGGTGACGCGTCCACGCTGACGCTCACGGCTGCTGCAGGTGCGGCGACGGGCAACGCCACCATCACGGTGACCGGGACTGCCGATGGGCAAGCGGACAAGACGGCCACGTTCGCCCTTTCGGTGACGGCGGCCGGTGGCTTCACCCTCGCGGTCGCGCCGACATCGGCCACCGTGCAGCAGGGCGGGTCGCAGAATGCGACGGTCACGATCACGCGGACCGGTGGGTTCGCGGGCGATGTCGCGCTCGCGGCGAGCGGGCTGCCTAACGGCGTTACCGCAGCGTTCAACCCGCAGAGCACGAACGGGAACACGTCGACGCTGACGCTCACCGCGTCGGCCTCGGCCACCGTCGGTCAGGCGAACGTCACGATCACCGGCACCTCGGCCGGCGTCGCGAACCAGACGGCGACGCTCGCGCTCAACGTGACGGCGACGGGCGGCGGTAGCGGCAACACCACGTGGGAGTTCTGCACCACGGGCGACACGCCGATCTGGCTGGCGGTTCAGGACGGGGACGGCGCGTGGCAGCGCGTGAACGCCACGGGCACGAAGTTCCAGTTCAACATCGCGTCGGGGCGCGGGGGCGTCGCGTACGTGACGCAGACGTCGGATGCCGCGATCTCGTCGCGGCGGACGTTCGCGAAGAAGATGTCTGCGGCGATCGAGACAACGCTGCTCATGCGCAACAAGGCGGTGGAGGTCCGTGCGAGCCGTCGCGGCGCCCGCTACGCTGCCCGTTCGCTCGTTGACGCGTTCGACCTGTCGATCTTCTACGGGACACAAACAGAGCTGAACGCCCAGGGCACGTCGCAGTGTCTGCCCGGTTCGGGTAAGACGGTGAACGGCTCGGTCGCGAACGTCGGCGCGGGGCAGGTCGCGACCGTCGATCTCGGGGGCTCCTTCGCGTCGGTCACGGGCGGTCAGTCGAACACCTTCGCGCTCGAGGATGTGCCGGATGGCGCGCTCGATCTGTTTGCGACCCGCGGAACACTCAACCAGACGACGTTCCAGACGACCGTCGACAAGCTGATCATTCGTCGCGGTGTCAACGCGCCGGCCAACTCGACGCTCCCGGTCCTCGACTTCAACGCTGCCGAGGCATTCGCGCCGGCCCAGGCGAACATCTCGGTGGGGAATCTCGGCGGCGACCTCGCGTTCGTGCTGACCGCGTTCTACACCGCGAACGGTACTGCGGGCGTCGATATCGCCAATCTGTTCCAGACCGGCGCCGGGCCGTTCCCGTACTTCGGAGTTCCAACGGCGCAACAGGTGGCCGGTGACCTCCACCTTGCGATCGCGACTGCGATTTCGCAGTCGGCTGACAATGCGCGTATCGCCGCGATCTTCTTCAAGGACCCGACCGACCGTACGGTTACTCTTGGCTCCGCGCTGCCCGCTCCGGCGGTGAGTGTCGTGTCGACGACGCCGTACGTGCGGCTCCGGGCAACCGGGTCCGTGACATCGGCGTACAATTCGTTCGTTCTGGTGAACTTCAACCAGGTGGCGGGCGGCGTGCCGCGCGATGTTACGATCAGTGCCACGGCAGGTTACCTGTCCAACGCAACGACGTATGACTTCACAATCCCCGATTTCAGCGGCGTGCCTGGCTGGAACAATGATTGGGGGCTCAAGACAGGGGCGGTCACCGAATGGACCGTTTCAGGTACCGGGTTCAGCGGCATCGGACTCGGCCAGCCAAACCCGGTCGAGGGCGCAACCTTCCTCAGCGCGACTCGGCTCGGGGAGATCACGCCATGACCTAAGCGGCGGCGCGTCGGGGTCAGGCGCCAGCGCCTGA
>DASURJ010000972.1:0-3116 GCA_036280115.1 Gemmatimonadaceae bacterium | reverse complement strand
CGACGAGGAACGGCACGGCTACGGGATCATGCGCGAGGTCGCCGAGCGGACGCGAGGGGACGTCCAGCTCGGGCCCGGCACGTTGTACGGCTCCATCAAGCGCATGGTCGGACGTGGACTCATCGAGGAGAGCGATGAGCGTCCCGATCCCGAGCTGGACGATGAGCGCCGGCGCTACTACCGCATCACGTCGTTAGGCCGCCGAGTCGTCGTCGCGGAAGCGCGCCGTATGGAACGGCTGGTCGGTATCGCGCGGGCGAAGCGCCTGCTCGGGCGACCGGAGCCGGCATGAACGCACGCATCCCCCGCGGTCCACGGCCGACTCACGAGGCCGTCGTCCGCCTGCTGATTCGTCTCTATCCCCCCGAGTTTCGGGATCGCTACGAGCGCGAGCTCGTGCAACTCGTCCGCGCGGCCTGGCTCGAGCGCCGCCGGTCCACGCGCACGAGCCACCGGCTCGCGTTCTGGCTCGGCGTCACGGCCGATCTCGCCGCCGGGGCGGTTCGCGAACGTGTCGCCGAGCTCCGAGACCACTACCGCGAACGCGAGCGGCGACGTCGCGAGCTGATTCATGGAGCACGGCACCGGCATTCAACGCAGGGAGATGGCATGGGCACGCTCGCGCAGGACATCCGATACGCGTGGCGCACGATTCGAAAGAGTCCCGGCGTCGCGCTCGTCGTGGTCGTGTCGCTCGCCCTTGGTATCGGGGCAAACACGCTCATCTACAGCGTGGTGGACGGCATCGTACTGCGACCATTTCCGTATCCCGACGCCCACCGGGTCGTGTCGTTCGCCGTCACCTATCCAGCCACGAACGGCGAACGGCGGTTTATCGAGGCGATCTCGCCACCGGAGTACAACGACATCCTCGCGAACGTGAAGTCGGTCGAGAAGATCTTCGCCTTCGACCTCGGCAACCGGAACATCTCGGGTGGCGACCAGCCGGAGCGCGTGTTCACGGGGTTCATCTGGGGCGACCCGATGGCGTCCATCGGGGTGCGGCCGGCTCTCGGTCGCGGCTTCCATCCCGATGAGACGACGAGGCCGGGTGAGCCGATCGCGATCATCAGTCATCGCATCTGGCAGTCGCGCTTCGGCGGCGACTCGTCGATCGTCGGGAGAACCGTCCACGTCAACGGCCAGCCGACCGAAGTCATCGGCGTGATGCCGCCAGGGTTCCTGCTCATCGGCACCGACCTCTGGCTGCCCATGGCAACCGATCCCGCGGGTATCCCGCGCGACGCGCGCCAGTGGACGCTGATCGGGCGCCTCCGCGACGGTGTCACGCTGGCTCAGGCGAATGCGGAGGTACGCGCGCTCGCCGGTCGCATCGAGCGTGAGTACGTCGCCGAGCGAAAGGAGTACGCGGGCTGGCGGATCGAAGTCGACACGTGGACGAACGCCCTGGTTGGCGAGTACCGGCCTGCCGCTCGGCTCCTCCTCGGTGCCGTGGGGCTGGTCCTGCTCATCGCGTGCGCGAACATCGCGAGCTTGTTACTCGCTCGTGCGACGGCGCGGCAACGAGAGATCGCCGTGCGGCGCGCGCTCGGGGCGGGGCAGTGGCGGATCTCTCGGCAACTCTTTACGGAGAGTGTGCTGCTCGCGATCCTCGGCGGCGTACTCGGGCTCGGCCTCGCGTTCGCGTTGCTCGGGCCGACCACGTCGCTGTTCCCGGAGCAGCTGCGGACGACGGGCGTGACGGCCACAGTCAACGGTCGCGTGCTGCTGTACACCCTCGGCGCGGCCGTGCTCTCGGGGCTTCTGTTCGGCGTAGCACCTGCGCTTCAGGGAGTTCGCGGTGGCAGTCGCGAATGGCTCACGGGTGAGGGCGCGGCGGGCCGCCTGACGACGAGCGCGGGTGGCCGCCGGCTGCGCAGTGCGTTCGTGGTGGCCGAGATCGCCCTGTCGCTCATGCTGTTGGTTGGCGCGGGCATACTCGTTCGGAGCTTCGCGCGGCTCCAGGCAATCGACCCGGGCTTCGACACGCGCAACGTCCTCACGATGCGTATCTCGCTGCCACGCGAGCAGTACGAGAGCAACGAAGTCGGGACGTTCTTCGACGAGGTATCACGCCGGCTCGCGGCGACGCCCGGCGTCAGGGTGGCCGGGGCGGCGACGCAGTTCCCGCCGGGCAACGCGTTCACTACGCTCCTTACGGTCGAGGGCCAGGATGCCGGGAGTGGCGGTCAGTTGCCCACTGTGGACATTACGAATGTGGCCGGAGACTACTTCGGCGCCTTGGGGTATACGCTCGAGTCCGGGCGGTTGCTCACGACCAACGATAACGCGACGTCTCCGCTTGTCGCGGTCGTGAACGAGAGCACGGCGCGCCGATTCCTCGGCGCGGGGAGCCCGGTCGGGAAGCGAATCGCGTTAGGCCGGCGGTCGCCACCGCAATGGGTGGAGGTCGTGGGTGTGGTCGGAGATGTCCGCAATCGCGGCCTCGCGACGCCACCGTCGCCGGAGGTGTTCGTGCCCGTGCACCAGGAGCTCGCTGGCTGGAACAACCAGCTCTTCCTGACGATCCGCACCGCCACCGATCCGCTTGCCCTACTCCCAGCCGTCCGGCGCACGATCGAGAGCGTCGATGCTCAGCAGCCGCTGTACTCGATTCGCACGCTCGACGGAGCCTTCGCGGAGGCGGTGTCTCAACGCCGCGCGGCGATGCAGCTCCTCACGATCTTTGCAGGGATAGCGCTCGCGCTGGCGGCCGTCGGCATCTACGGGCTCATGTCGCACATGGTGAACGAGCGCACGCACGAGATCGGGATCCGGATGGCGCTTGGGGCAGCGCGGGGTGACGTGCTCCGACTCGTTATGCGTCAGACGATGGTGCTCGTTGCGATCGGCACGCTCCTCGGCCTGGCCGGCGCACTCGGGCTCGGCCGCGCGCTGTCCGGTCTCGCATTCGGGGTGGCGCCGAGCGACCCGGCGACGTTGTCCGCCGTGACGATCCTGCTGGCGGCCGTGGCGCTCGCGGCCGCGCTCGTCCCGGCGCGGCGCGCGGCGCGGGTAGACCCACTCCTGGCAATGCGCGCCGAGTAGAGGGTGATTGCTGCAGGGTGACTGCGTGCGCGTGTTGATTTCCGTGCGCCTCGGGTTCCGCGCGCCCG
>DASURJ010000971.1:0-3293 GCA_036280115.1 Gemmatimonadaceae bacterium | reverse complement strand
CCCAGCCGCTCTTAGTAGCCCTCCAGCTCGGAGCTGCAGCTAGCAGCCTGCCAGCAACCAGCTGGCCTGCCAGCTCCCACCGCAGTTCCGCTAGCCCCCGAGTAGTCGATCCCGGTACCCACGACTGAGCCGCAGTGTGGTGCCCGTCGTCAGGGCGACTTCGTACTCGCCATGCCACTCCGGCCGGATCTCACGGACCCGATCCAGGTTCACGATCGCCGACCGGTGAATCCGCGTGAATTGCACCGGATCGAGCTGGCGCTCCAGCTCCGACATGGTCGTTCGCATCTGATACGTCCGCGGCCCCACGTGCAACCGCACGTAATTCGCGGACGCCTCCGCCCAGTCCACGTCAGCAACCCGCACGAGCACATAGCGCTCCCCGTCACGCACCGTGAATCGCACGGCGTAGCGCGGTCCGTCGGTCGCAACCACCGGCGAGCCGCTGCCGCGTTCCCGCTCGTCCAACAGCCGGCGCAACCGATCGGCGACCGCGGCCAGCGAATCGTCATCGCGCGCGCCGTTCGCGCCCACAGACGCAGCGGCATCGCGCTCACGGCGCGTGAGCTCGGCCCGCGCGCGACGCAGCGCCTCCTGGAAGCGCCGATGCGCGATCGGCTTGAGCAGGTAGTCGAGCGCGTGCA
Source organism: Gemmatimonadaceae bacterium (assembly GCA_036280115.1). Lineage (GTDB taxonomy): Bacteria > Gemmatimonadota > Gemmatimonadetes > Gemmatimonadales > Gemmatimonadaceae > JAJKIV01. The sequence goes on along the minus strand of DASURJ010000971.1, from coordinate 2,649 downwards.
CCTCGAACGCGCGCAGCGCGTACCGATCGTACGCGGTCACGAACACGATCCTCGGGAGATGCGTCGCTGCGATGCGCGAGACAACCTCGAAGCCGTCGAAGCCTGGCATCTGCACGTCGAGGAACACGAGGTCCGGACGCAGCGTGAGAATCGCGTCGACCGCAGACTGGCCGTCGTCGGCCTCGGCGACGATCTCGATGTCTTCCTCACGCCCGAGCCGCACGCGAAGCCCCTCGCGAGCAAGCGGCTCGTCGTCGACCAGGATTGTACGGATCACGCGGCTCACGGCAGGCTCGCCTCCACACTCCGGGCCTGCACACCCGATGGCGCGAGGCGATAGGGGATCGTCACCGACACACTGGCACCGCCACCAGGGATATCCCCGAGCTCGAGGATCGACTCGTCGCCGTAGAGCTGCGCGAGGCGCTCGCGCGTGTTCGCGAGACCGATGCCGCCCGCTGAATGGCTGACTCGCTCGCCAGGCGCCGCTCCTCCGACCGCTCCGTTGCCAGCGCCCTGGCCCCGCATGCCGAAGCCAGGGCCGGTGTCGGTGACCTCGAGGCGGAGCTGGCCATTCGCGCGAGCCGCACGAAGGCGCAGCTCTCCGGGTCCAGGGACGGGAGCGATCCCGTGCACGATTGCATTCTCCGCGAGGGGTTGCAGGATCATGATCGGCACGAGCGCGCCGAGCGCGTCGTCATCGACGTCGCGAGTGATGGTCAACCGGTCACCGAACCGGATGCGCTGGATCTCCAGATATCGGTCGAGCAGCTCGAGCTCGTCGGCGAGGGACACTTCCTGCGGCAGCCGCTCGTCGAGTGACACGCGAAGCAGCTCGCTCAGGTAGCCGAGCGTCGCGACGACGTTCTCGTGCTCTCGCTTGAGCGCCATCGTGGTAACGGCGTTCAGCGTGTTGAACAGGAAGTGCGGGTTGAGCTGTCCGCGCAGCGCGGCGAGACGCGCCTCGGTCAGACTCGCCTGCAGGCGCGACGCGGCGAGCTCGCGCGCCTTCGCTTCCCGATAGTAGTGCATCGCGTGCGTCGCGCCGACGATCCCGCAGTAGATCAGCACGTCGAGCACGAAGTACGCGGTGAGGTACTTCGTGAGCAGCATTCCAGCGGGTGCGAGGTTGCCCGGGCGCGTCCCGTAGTAGAGCGCCGTTCCTCCGAGATGCGTGACGGCGAAGACAGCGGCGCCGAGGAAATGAATCGGCACCGCCCGGCGCCACCCGATGCGCTCCACGGAGAACCGCCGCGCGAAGAACAGCACGGCGGGCGTGATCAGCGCGAATATCACCCACGAGGGAAGCGTTCGCCGGACGGCTTCGCTCCATGGCACAGGCCGGCCGAAGTTGATCGCGCCGATGTAGTTCTGGCTCGCCTCGATGAGCGCGCAGAGCGCGCTGAGCCCGATCACGACGCTCGGCACGACCCAACGATTCTTCGGGGGGATGTCCGAACCGGTCGAGGTGACGGCGTCGCGGGCGTTCATCGATCGAACGTATTCCGCGCCGGCGCGAAAAATCAAATCAGCCGGTCACGTTCTGCGCAGGGGCGGCATTCGTCCCCGGATCAGGCGATTCGTCCCACCATGGTACGTCGTTGGGCTAGCTGCTGACTCGGAGGTCGACCGCTAGCGCCCGCTCGATGTGGCCTGCGAACTCACGGGGACTGACGGGGAGAGCGAACGCGTCCGTTCCGTAATAATTGGCGATGTCCCGCGTCTCGGGTTCCGTGTGCGCGGCCGAGAACATGAGCACGCGCACACCCGCATCACGCGCGGCGGACGAGACCGAACGGCATGTCGGCGCGCCGAGGGCGCAGTCGAGAAGGATGAGGTCGGCGCGTATGCGTTGCACGGCCAGTACCGTCGGCTCGCTCTCCCGCGGGAAAGCCGCACGCCGGCCCGAAAGCTCGACGAGTGCACCGAGCAGAGCCGCCACGAAGCGGTCTTTCGCCAAGACCATGACGGTCGTGTGCAGCATGAGCCTCACCAGCAGGATACGTCGGGCGTTCAGCGCGCACTCGAACGTGAGGCAAGTCACACGCCAGCCAACAAGTTGCGGGAGAACAGATGAATCTCCCGGGGGTACGAACCACCCGACGACAGTCACCTCGGAACGGCGTCGCGGTGGACGTCGCATTCATCAGGAGAATGGTTGAACGAACACGAGCCACGCCGCCCGGCGCCGAACGCCGTCGCGCCATCGACGTACGCGGCCGTTCGCGCCGCGCTCACCGCGAGCGTTTCGGCGCCAGCAAGCGATTCAACAGCCGAGCTGTTTCGAGCCGCGCGCGAATCGGCGCGACGGGAACGCGTCGCTCCCGCAGACCTTGCCGCAATCATCGCGTCGGTGTGGGCCGACGTCGCGACGACTGCCGGGATTCCCGCAGCTGAGCGCAGTGAACGGCTTGCGACGATCCTTACGAGCGCGATCGCCTGGACTGTGGATGGCGAGAGTCGAGATGGTGGCGGTGAGTCCCCCGAGTCGGATTCGTAGCCGAGACGCCACCGAACGCCGGGAGCGGCTCCTCTCTCTACCTACGCCGCTGGCGCGAGCGAAAGCGCCGCCGCGCAGAGTCATCCTATCCTCCGACCGTCGACGCCCGAGTCGGCATCGCGACCGGTCGAGGTGGGGAAAGGCAGGAG
>DASURJ010000970.1:0-5765 GCA_036280115.1 Gemmatimonadaceae bacterium | reverse complement strand
GGGTCGGCGATATCGACATCGGTGCGCGGATCGTGGAAGCGGGCGGGGAGCTCGTGTCCTGGGTGTCCGCCCAGGCTTTTCGCGCCCTCGGCGGAGCCGTGCGGGGCACGCTCAACGTGGTCGTCGCGCTGTTCGGGCTCTACTTCCTTCTCGTCTCCGGCGCGGTTGCATGGCGCAGTGTGGCGGCCTACCTGCCGTTCTCGGCCGCCGGCGCGGAGCGGCTCGCCGAGCGTTTCCGCCGGGTGACCGAGGCGACGCTCCTCGGGACTGCGCTCACGGGAGTGCTGCAGGGGGCCGTGGTCGCGTTAGGCTTCGCGGTCACCGGTCTGCCCGACGCATGGTTCTGGGGGATCGTGACCGCAGTGGCGTCGGTCCTTCCGGTGTTGGGTAGCGCACTCGTCTGGGTGCCCGGCGCACTGGCGCTCGCGATCCAGGGCCGGTACGGCGCTGCGCTCGCGCTGGGAGTGATCGGCGCCGTGGTCGCGAGCAACATCGATAACGTCATGCGCCCGCTCGTGAACCGCCGGGTGTCGAACCTGCACCCCATGACGACGCTCGTGGGCGCGTTCGCGGGCGTCGGCGTGCTCGGCCTGCCGGGGATTCTCCTCGGACCGCTCGCCATTACCTACTTCTTCGAGCTCGTTCGGCTCTACGGCGAGGAGTACGGCGCACCCGTCGCGGCGCCCGCGGACGAACCGGCCGCTCAACGACTCGTTACTCCGGTCAGGTAGCCCGGGCGCTGCCGCTTAACGGCTCGCCCTCAAGGCATTGAGGATCACCGCGAGGTCGATGCCTTCCTGCAATAGCGCCCCGAAGGTGGGCGTGACGGCGCCGAAGGCGGCGGCGACCATCGCGGCGGCGCTCAAGCCAAGGCCGACACCAATGCACTGACGGGCGATGTGCATGGTGCGGCGGCTCACCCGCATCGCCTCCGTCACGCGTGAGAGGTCATCGACCAGCACCACGACGTCTGCCGCCTCGGCCGTGATGCCGCCGCCGTGGCCGGCGAGCGCCACGCCAACCGTCGCGGCACTCAGGGCGGGTGCGTCGTTCGTCCCGTCGCCCACCATCAGTGTCGGGTCGCCGCCCGCGACGAGCGAGCGCACCACCGCGACCTTGTCCTCCGGCAGCAGGTCACCCTGCACCTCGGTAATGCCGGCGGCCGCCGCGACGGCGCGGGCGTTCTCGGTGTGGTCGCCCGACAGGAGCATGACCCGCTGGACGCCGAGGGCGCGGAGGTCACGAAGGACGTCGCTCACGCCGGGACGCAGCGCGTCCGCGTATTCGACCATGCCTGCCACCATCCCGTCCACCGCGACGAACGCACGCAAGCCGGCGTCGCCGGATTCCAGTGCGGCCACGGTGTCGGCGCCGTTAGGCGTTCGCTCGAGTACATAGGACCTCGCGCCGACGACGACGGTCCGTCCGTCGACCGTTCCGGCCACGCCGCGCCCGGCAGCCTCCACGACGTCTCGCGCCGCGGGGATCTTCACGCCGGCCGCCTCGGCGGCATCGACGAGCGTCCGGGCAAGGAGGTGTCCCGACGAGTGCTCGACCGCCGCGGCCAGGCGGAGTACCTCGCGGGCCGCGTATCCCGGCGCCGGGGTGACGCGCCGGACGTGCGGCTTGCCGATGGTGATTGTGCCGGTCTTGTCGAACACGGCGACGGTTGCGGTCCCGATGCGCTCGAGCGCCGTGCCGTGCCGCATGATGATCTGCCGGCGCGCGGCGCGGTTGAGGCCACCGATGACCGCGACTGGCGTCGCGAGGATGAGCGGGCAGGGCGTTGCGACGGCGAGCACCGCGAGGACGCGCATCCAGTCGGCGCTCGCAGCGAACGTGACGGCGCACACGAGCAGCGTCGCGGGCGTGAACCACACGGCGTAGCGATCCGCGACGCGCTGGAGTGGCGCCTTGCTCGCCTGTGCGGACCTGACGAGCCCGACGATCCGCGCGTACTGGCTCTCCTGCGCCGTGGCCACCGCGCGGACGGTGAGGGCGCCGTCCAGGTTCGCGCTCCCGCTCATGAGATGCGTGTCGGGTGCGGCGGAGACGGGCACGGGCTCGCCGGTCAACATGGACGCGTCCACGTGCGAGGTGCCGTCAACGACGACCGCGTCACAGGGGACGAGCTCGCCGGGACGAACGAGCAACACGTCGCCCGGGATGACGTCCTCGGCGCGAACGTCCTCGACCACACCGCCGTGTACGCGGTGCGCGGTGCGCGGCGCCGCCGCTTCCAGCGCGCGAACGGCGTCCGACGCTCGTCCCTCCGCGATCCGCTCGAGTGCTTCGCCGCCGGTCTGCATGAGGACGATCACGAGCCCCACCAGGGGCTGCGCGAGCAGCACCGCCCCGACGATCGCGAGCGTCGCCACGACATCCGCGGCGAAATGACCGCGCAGCGCTCCCCGCACGGTCTGCCAGACGACCGCCGTGCCGGTGAGGGCAAGACCGGCGTACCACACGAGCTGGCCGTAGGGCGTCAGCGGCCAGAGGCCGCGGGCGACCAGCCCTGCGGCGATGAACGCGAAGGCGACGAGCGGCCGCCACGACGCGCTCGCCAGGCGCCATCGCGCTCGGCCGCTCACCGCCAGGCCCGTCGCCGGCACGTCCGGCGCGGGCGCAGCTACGGCGCCGTTAGGCAGAGCCAGCGCGTCGGATTTCACGGACGGCCTCGTGCTGCGGCGGCGCCACGAGCACCGAGCACTGCGCGGTGCGCACGAGCTTCGACGACACGCTGCCCAACATCAGCCGGCCAAGCGCGGAGCGCCCGTGAGCGCCGGCGGCGATGAGGTCGACCTTGAACTGCTCCGCAAACGCGAGTAGCTCCGCCGCCGGCTCGCCGTGCAGCGTCACGTACTCGACCTGGACGCCCGGCGGCGGGCCGAGACGCTGCGCGACAGCCTCGAGCCGCGGAACCACGCCAGACGTCATGACCTCCTCCCACGTCCGGGAGTCGCCCTGCGGAATGGGTACGCGCGGGGTCACGTGGGCGAGGTACAGCGTGCCTTCGCCGCCCAGGAGCTCGAGTGCCGCGCGCGCGGCATCCTCGCTCGACTCCGTGAAGTCGATGGCGACGAGCGCGCTGTGCGGCACACCCCAACCGTACGTCGGAACGGCGAGCACCGGGGTCGTCGAGAAGCGAATCAGGCGGAGCGCGGTCTCGCGCCGGAAGATCCGCGCGGTGACCCCGTGCGCCCCGAGTCCAACGAGGATGAGAGACGCCCGCTCGCGCTCGGCGCGAGCGAGAATCGTCTCGACGCGCTCGCCGACCTCGATGGTGTACGGCCACTCCTGAATACCGGGGTGCGTCCGATCGTGCTGCGCACCCATGGCCGCCTCACGCGACTCGCGGGTGATGGCCGTGAGCCGATCGACGTCGACCGCCGTGATGCCGTCCGCATCGTACACCGGCAGCGGTTCGACCACGCTGAGCAGCGTCATCGGAACGTTATCCCGGTTCGAGAGGGCGCGGCCGACCCGAACGGCGCCGTCGGAATCCCGCGAGCCGTCGCTGGCGACGAGAAGTCGGCCTACGGCTGTGGGCGTCGGCAGTGACTCCACCGTCACGGTTTCAGAGTCGCGGAACATGGTTTCCTCCAACGGTGTCATGGGACGTGCGCTCGACCAAGTCGATCGCGCCCCCGCCGCAGTCGGGCACGATGTCGAAGTGAACGACGACCTCATCGCGGACGCGAAGAAGTCCCGCGAACCGGCGCGGCGGCTCGACGCCGTATTCCGTCATCCGGACCGGAGACGTGCCGCGAACGTGCAGCCTGCCTAACGTGTCGGCTTCGGCGGTCGCGGTGACCACGACGGCTCGCTCCACACCGGCAATGCGCAGCCGGCCGGCGACGCGCACGGTGTGACCGGAGCCTGCGGGGTAGACGTCGTAGGAATCGAGATGGAACTCGATGGCGTCGTACGCGCCCGCCCGAAGCGCGCGGCGCATCTCGCGATTCCGCGCCTCGGGCCCGCAGTCGAGTCGTGAAACGGGAATACGGAGCGACGGCGCGTCCGAGACGTTCTGCCCCGAGAGCACCGACCCGCGGGTCGGGTTCGCGCGCAGATCGACGGTCCCGGTCACCCCCGCCGCCTCGCAGCTGAACCGACTCACGTTCGAGGAGCCGGTGATCCAGACCCGGCTCGCCGGGGTCACGGGATCAGTCGCCCCGGCAGCGAACGCTGACGTTCCGGCGCCGCCCAGGGGGGCCGCGAGGCTCCCGAGTACGAATGCCAGAATCGCGCTGTTCATGCTCCCTCCCGCGAGCTCCCGTCGACCTCGGGCACCGTACCCGCGTCGTATGGAGGGAATCTTCGGCAGCGGCACCCCTCGATCTATCAGGGACCAACCCAGAATCGGTCAGGGAAACTCCCCACACGCGACCGACCCTCCCCTGAGTCACGCCGCCGCTCGCCCGGCATCCGTGCCGCCGGGACGCCTCGGAGAGCGGACTAACGTGCCCTGACCAGCAGCACGCTGCACTGCGTCCCGCGGACGACCTTATCGGCAACGCTACCGAGGATCATCCGGCTGGCCCCACGTCCGTGGGTGGTCATCGCGATCAGGTCGGTACCTCGTTCAGCGGCAACCGCCGTGATGGTATCTCCCACGCCACGTCCGGCGCGCGCTTCGGCGGTGGGCTTCGCGGGAGCCCACTCCGACGCAAAGCGCTCGACCACGGTCTGGAGGTCGTCGCTCGCACGGCGAAGGCGATCGGGGAGGTCGTCCGGCTCCTGCGGTGCCAGCGCCCAGACCGACGTGCGCAGGCTCTCCGCCGGCTCCTCCACCCGCAGGAGGTGCACGTCGGCCGCGCTCAACTTCGCGAGCGCGATCGCGTGAGGCAGCGCCTGCTCGGCGAACGCCGAGCCGTCGAGTGGGACGAGCAGGCGGGAGAAGAGGGAGGTGGCGGTGCCGGACGCGTTCCCCGACCCGCCACGCACCATCAGCACCGGGACACTCGCCGACCGCATCACCCCGTCAGCCACGCTGCCTAACCAGAACCGGCTGGCGCCGGTGCGGCCGTGCGACGCCATGACGATGAGGTCGCTTCCGACGGATGCGGCGTGCGCCACGATAGCCTCCGCCGCGGTCCCGTCGATCACGTCGGCCGAGACTTCCACGGCGGACGCGGCGCGCAGCCGGTCGACCGTTCCCTGCATGTAGTGCTCCGCGGTCGAACGCGCGGCGACTCCGGTGACCCCGTACACCGCAAGCTCCTCGACGACGGTCGGCCGGTGCGCGTGAACCAGGTGCAGCTCGGCGCCCATCCGCTCGGCTAGCGTGACCGCCGTGGTGAGGGCGCTCTCCGCGAGCGTCGAGCCATCGAGCGGGACGAGGATCGATCGGTACACGCTCATAGGATCACGTAACAGGGGGTCACGCGCAATCGCCCCCGCGGCGACAGTCTCGCCGCGGGGGCGGCCGGACAAACCAACCCCGGATGTCAGGGGTTTCGCCCCCACGCGCGCGCCTGCGGACGCGCCCGGTCGAAGACGTACGTCCGCGCCGTCAGCTTTCCGTCTGCGACGGCGGCGGTGATGTCGCTCGAGGACACGAGGCCAAGAAGGTCCTGTCCGGCCATCACGAGCACGCGATGGACCTTCGCCCGCCGCATGTAGTCGGCCGCCACCGTCACCGGCGTCTCGGGGGTCAGCGAGCACACCGGCGCACGCGTCATCGCCTCCGACACCGTGTGCTCCTCGAGCGTGTTCCACTCGGCGCCCGTCTGGGAGACGATGCGCTCCACCACGGTCGCGCC
>DASURJ010000969.1:0-12154 GCA_036280115.1 Gemmatimonadaceae bacterium | reverse complement strand
TTCCTTCATCCGCTCGTATACCGTTCGCGTTCCCTTGGCCGTGAGGCCGAGCTGCGCGCACGCCGCTGCCAGTGACAGGGGGAGCGCATCGAGCACCGCCAGGAGCAGATGTTGTGTCCCGGCTCGCCGGTGCCCGTCCTTGCTCGCTTCGAGCAGCGCCTGATCCAGCGCACGTTGCGTGTCTTCCGCGAGCGGCAACGTCTTGTTCGTTGGCGTCTGCCCCGACTCCGGCAGACGCTCGACCAGCGCCGCCGCGACCCGCTGGCGAGAGCCCGCCACCTGATCGAACAGCACCGCGGCCATGCCGTCCTCGCGCACCGCGAGACCGAGCAGAACGTGCGACAGCTCGACAACGGCCGCGTCTCGTGCTGCCGCTTCGGCGTACGCCGCGCGGAGCGCTTCACGCGCGCGCCCGGTGAAGTCGTCGACCAGCGCCACGCCGTAGTGCCCTCGCGACCGGGCATACCCGGGCGCCGCGGCGTGCGGGATCGCCGTCAGGGACTCCGGAGTCGCCGGCCGCACCGGAGGCGTGCCGAGCAGCCGAAGTGTTTCGGCACGTGCCTTCTCGAGCGTCACGCCCGATTCGACCATCACCTGTGCGGCGATCCCTTTCTGCTCGGCGAGGAGCCCGAGCAGCAGATGTTCGGTGCCGACGTAGCTGTGATGGAGGATGCGCGCTTCGCCCATGGCGAGCTCGAGGACCTTCTTGGCCCGCGATGTATACGGGAGGTCAGGACCGGGATTCCGATCCTCGGTTCCGGGCCGCACGATCTCCTCGATCTTGTCGCGCATCGCGAGGCGGTCCGCGCCCATGTTATGCAGTACCGTGGCGGTGATTCCCTCGCTCTCGCCGGTGAGGCCGAGCAGGATGTGCTCCGTGCCGACGTACTCGTGGCGCAGCCGACCGGCCTCCTCTCGCGCCCTCGCGAGCACGCGGCGAACACGGTCCGTGAAGTTGTACCCGTTCATAAGGGCTCGAGGTCAGTGTTCGTGGCGGTGAACCCTGCCGTTCTTCATCACGAAGGTCACGCGGCGCAGCGCGTCGATCTCCGCCGACGGATCGCCATCGACGGCGATCAGATCCGCCAGCTTGCCCGGAGCGATCGTACCTAACGAGTCCGCGAGCCCCATGGCGCGCGCGTTGAGCGACGTCGCCGACACGATCGCGTCCATGGCCGTCTGCCCGCCCTCGCGCACCCGACACACGAGCTCGTCCACGTTCCGTCCGTGTGCCCCCGCGACCGCGTCCGTACCGAAGACGACGTCGAGGCCCGGCGTGGCGATCGCTCGCCGGAACGCCTCCCGCGCGAGCGGCAACGCGCGTTCCATGGACGCGAACCCCGAGTCGTTGTAGTTCCCGATTCCCTGGTAGCGCGCGCGGTTGTCGAGGTAATTCCGGAATACGAGGCACATCTGCGGGCTGAAGTACACCCGCCGCGCGGCCATGAGCGTGAGGACCTCGGAGGTCGCGAAGACACCGTGCTCGATCTGCGTGCACCCGGCGAGCGTCGCAGCTCGCATGCTCTCGGCACTGTGGGCATGGACGACCGCACGGAGCCCAACGGCCCGGGCTTCGCCACACGCGGCGGCGAGTTGCTCGTCGGACATCGTCTGCGTTCCGCCGTCGCGAATGCTGCGCGACGCGAAGAGCTTGATCACGTCCGCTCCCTGCGCCCTCCGCTCGCGGACGAGACGGCGCAGCGCGTCCGCGTCCCAACGCTCGGAGAGAGCGCCGAGCGATGTGAGGAGCCGCGGCCCGGGGATGTCGCCGCGCGCGATGGCCTCGCGGAGCGGCTTGTCCTCAGGAGACCCGAGGCTCTGGGCGGTCGTCACGCCGGCGCGGAGCGTCGCGCCCGCGTTGCCGGCGATGGCGAGCGCGCCCTCGAACTCGGTCTCGCCGTCGTTCCCCGAATGAAAGCGTCCCTGTGGATTGAAATGCCACGCCAGATGGTTGTGCGCGTCGATCAGCCCAGGAAGGACGGTGTAACGGGACAGATCGTACGTCCGGGCACCGGCCGGGATCGGGCCGTTAGGCGTGACGGACACGATCCGCGACCCGCGGACCACGATGGTCGCGCTCGCGACGACGCGTCCGGTGCCGTCGAGCACCCGGCCGGCGCGGATGGCCGTAACGGGCTCCTGCGCGGTGAGCCGAGCGCTTGCGACGACGACGAGCAGACTGCCGACCAGGCGGAGTGGCATAACTGGGGAGTGTTGATGCCACAATATGCCGCCGGGAATCGGGAATCGGGAATTCCCGTCTCGCTCACTCCTCTCTCAGTGCAACGATCGGATCGACCTTCGTGGCCCTCCGGGCAGGCACGACGCACGCGACCAGCGCCACCAGGGTGATGACTCCCGCCACGGCCCCAAACGTGAGCGGATCCGTCGGCTTCACCTCGAACAGCAGCGACGTCGCGAGCCGCGTCAGGCCCATCGCGCCCCCGATTCCGAGGACGAGGCCGATCACCGTCGTCGACAGCCCCTGGCGCAGGACGAGCGACAGCACGTTCGTGCGGTTCGCACCCAACGCCATGCGGATGCCGATCTCGCGCTGGCGTTCCGTCACGAGGTAGGAGAGAACGCCGTACGTCCCCACGGCCGCGAGTGCGAGCGCCAGGGCGGCAAAGATCCCGAGCAGCTGGGCGAGAAACCGCTGGCGGGCGACCGAGTCCGCGAAGACGTCGTCCATCATCCGCAGGTCCACGATCGGAAGCGTCCGGTCCATCGCGCTCACCTGCTCTCGGATGACTCGCGTAAGCGACTCGAGCGGCAGCGTCGAGCGAACGACCACGTTCATGTTTCGCGGTGCGCCACCGAACAGCGCGATCATCTGATCGTACAGGAAGTAGATCTCGGTGCCGGTCTTCTGGTCGATTCCACCCTGCTTCACGTCCTTCACGACGCCCACGATCGTCGCCCACGGAATGCGATCGCCGCAGCAGACACGAAGCCGATGGCCGACAGCGCTCTCGTTCGGCCAGTACATCTTCGCGAGCGTCTCGTTCACGAGAACCACCGGCGTGCTCGTGGCGCCATCCTGCGGCCCGAAGGTCCGCCCCTCGAGCACCGGAATCTTCATGGCCGCCGTGTAGTCCACCGTCGACGACTGGTAGTAATCGACGTTCGCGGGCGGACCGCCCTCCACGTGCTGGTAGTTCTCGAACTGGGTGTCGTTGGCGTTCACCTGGCGGAACGGCGGCAGCCCGGACATGGCGGCCGCCGACTGAATGCCTGGCACCGAACGCAGACGTGTCGTCAGATCATTGAAGAACGCCACACGCCGCGGCTGTTCCTGATACTTCGCCGCCGGCAGCACGAGGCCGAAGGTCGCCAGGTTCGCCCGATCGAACCCGGAGTCGAACTGCATGAGCTTCCAGAAGCTCCGGAGCATGAGGCCGGCGCCGATCACGAGCATCACCGCGAGCGCCACCTCGGCGACCACGAGCCCACGACGCACCCTGTTCCGAGCAATCGTGGCCGTGCTTCGCGTCCCACCTTCCTTGAGCGCCAGGCTCACCGCTCGCTGGCCGACGTGCAGCAGCGGCGCGAGCCCGAATACGACCCCCGTCAGCAGCGCGACGAAGATCGTGAACACGACCACCGGCACGTCCAGGCCGATCTCCGCCGAGCGAGGCAAGCTGTCCGGGTTGGCGGCGATCAGCGCCTCGAGGCCGGCGTAGGCCAGCCCCAGTCCGACGATACCGCCAAGCATTGCGAGTCCGACGCCCTCGGTCAGGAACTGCCGCAGCAGGCGCGAGCGCCCCGCCCCCAGCGCGGTCCGAATCGCGAACTCCCGATGGCGCGACTCGGCGCGAGCCAGGAGCAGGTTCGCCATGTTCGCGCACGCAATGAGCAGCACGAACCCGACTGCGACCTGGAGCACCCACAACGCGCGGGCGATGTTGCCGACGACGTCGCTCTGCAGCGTGGCGTACTGCAAACGGTGGTTGACAGGGTGCGGGACGTGCGTGTTCGGCGTTACCTCACCCCACTGGGCCAGCAGCGTATTGAGCTCCGCGTTCGCCTGTCGAAGCCCCACGCCCGGCTTCGTTCGGCCGACGAGATACAGGAAGTGACTGCCGCGGTTCTGGCGGTTCGCGGGATCGAGGCCCATGGGGAGCCAGAGCTCACCACGGGAGTCGTGGATGTCGAAGCCCGGAGGCATGATGCCGAGAACGAGCGTCTTTCGGCCGTCGACATCGATCTGCTTGCCAATGAGCGCGGGGTCGCCGCCGAACGCCCGCTGCCACAGCTCGTAGCCGACGATTGCGACGGGCTCGCTATTCGGAAGGTCTTCCTGGTCGGTGAACACGCGCCCACGGAGCGCCGGAACGCCGAGCGCCTTGAACAGCGTGGCCGTCAGGTTGACGGCGTTCACACGTTCCGGGATCTCGCCCTCGCTCAGGTTGACCGCGGTTGCCCGGTACGCACCGATCTCGCTGAACGACCTGGCTCGTTCGCGGAGCTCGAAATACTCCGGCGGCGACACCCAGAACTTGTCGAACCCAAGCCCCGGGAATTGGCTCGTGACCATCACGAGCTGGTCCGGGTTCGGGTAGCCGAGCGGCTTCAGGATGACGCCATTGATGACGCTGAAGATCGCGCTGTTGGCGCCGATCCCGAGGGCCAGCGTCAGGATCGCGAGAATCGCGAACCCGGGCGTCCGCGCGAGGCTGCGAAAGGAATAGCGGAGATCCTGAAACAGGTCGCGCATCGAATACCTCGCCGGGGTCAGCCACGCTTGCCGACGCTCGCGCCGCGTCGGATCGGACAGACGTTGGACAGGAAACTGAGGACCGATGGTTGGGATCGGCCTGCCTGCCGTGACGAACTGATCCCCAGGCGAGGTGGGAGGTATGCGAGGGGTGTTGCCCCGATCGCTACGGGTGCTCGACGGGGATGCCCGGTGTCGGCGTGTTCGGCGGCAAATCGATGATCCTGACCGGAGGATCGCCCCGATACGGGGTGGGCTCGGGACGCGGGTCGGGCATGGGGTCTGGATGCGGATCCGGCTCTGGCCAGGGACTGGGTTCTGGTGAATGCAGCTTCACGGTTCCTCCTGTGGGGGGTGCAGCAACTGTGCAGCGCCCCGCAATGATCGGGCGAGGACGCCGGCTTGGTAGCGAGCTTAGGCAGTTAGCCGCGGTTAGACGGCGCGTTACCAGGACATCCACATGGGCGTCATCGTGATGCGACGTGGGTCACGGCGCGGGTGTGCGTGTCGGCGCAGAATCGAGCACGGGCACGACACACACGTTCGCAGAGGTCGGACCCGTGCTCCACGGCGACTGGCTGACCGGGCGATTGTCGGCATCTCTTTCTGGTTTGGAGGGTTGCGCACCGTTCCGGGCGGAAGCATACGTAATAGCGGTTGGTTAGTCGAAAATTTCCTCGCCACCCGTCGACGGTCAGGAGCCGTCTGATGGTCGGCCGCGAGTGATGCACCCACAGGGTACGTCACTGCGCTTCGTTCGCGCCTGTTCCGGGTGGTGGTTGTGCCGCTATCCCTATACGAGAAGGTCAGCCTCAACTTCGGGTCGGGCGTTGTCGCCATCGCGCTCATCGGAACGTTGTCGTACGTGAGTCTTGGAAAACTCGCCGAGGCAACGCGACAGGTTGGGGACACCGAAGCGGTGCTCGAGCACGTCGACGCGGTGCGGTCGTCGATCGCGTCCGCCGCCCTCGCGCAACGGGACTATTTGTTGAGCGGCAGTACGAGCGACCGCGAGCGCTTGGAGCGCGCTCGCGTCAGCGCGCGGCACGACATGGATCGCCTGCGCACGATGTCGAGTCTCGAGCGCAACGCGTCGCGCGTCGCCGATTCGCTCGCCCCCATGCTCGAGCAATACCTGAGCGACCTCGCGCGCATTGCGGACGTGCGCGCCGGCGCCGGAATGGATTCCGCCAGAGCCGAGCTGCGCCGCGACGAAGCGTTCGGCGTCGGTCGCCGCCTGGAGACCTTGCTCTCCGAGCTGCGCGACGACCAGCGTGCGCTCTTCCAGTCGCGGTCGCGCGCGCAGGCCAACCGTGCGAGCGACGCTGCGGTGCTGCTCGCGATCGGCCTCCTGATCTCTTTCATAGCGGCCACACTCGCGCTCGCGAACATCCGTCGATATCTGACGCAGCGTCGCCGGCTCGAGATCCAGCGCGCCGCCGTGCTCGAGCGCGAGCAGGCAGCGCGGTCCGCGGCCGAGGAAGCGAACCGGGCCAAGACGGACTTCCTCCGGATGATGAGCCACGAGCTCCGAACGCCGCTCACCGCCATCCAGGGATACCTCGAGCTGCTCGAGATGGGCATCTATGGTGGCATGACCGACGAGCAGATCTCGGTGCTCCGCCGAATCGAATCCAACGAGCGCCATCTGCTCGCGATCATCAACGATCTGCTGGACTTCGCGCGCGTCGACGCGCGGCGGGTGGAGCTGCGAATCACGCCCATCCCGGTGCGGGACATCCAGCTGGCGGTCGATCCGCTCTGCCGCCCGCAGATCGACACGAAGCAGTTGGCGTACGCCTGGCACCAGGGCGAGGATCCGTTGATCGTGCGCGCGGATCGCGAGAAGGTGCGGCAGATCGTGGTCAACCTCGTCTCGAACGCGTCGAAGTTCACGCCGCGTGGCGGCTCCATCGACGTGTTCTGCGTGAAGTCGGACCGCGCCGTCGAGCTGCGGGTGCGGGACACCGGCCCCGGGATCCCGGCGCAGAAGCTGGACGCGATCTTCGAGCCGTTCGTCCAGCTCGATAACGGCCTAACGCGGTCGACGGCCGGGACCGGCCTCGGGCTTGCGATCAGCCGTGAGCTGGCGCGTGCCATGGGCGGAGACCTCACCGTGGCGAGCACCATCGGGCAGGGCTCCACGTTCACCCTGGCGCTACCCCGCGGCGACGTCGAGTCGGAGCTCCTGACCTCGTCGGACGAGACCGCGTCGCCTTCACTCTGGGGCACGAGTTGAGTGACGCCCGGCCCGCCGGGCGAGCCCTAATTGGGTGAGAACAGCGTAGACGTCGTGTCCCGCGGTCGTTCGCGTTCGACCGCCGACCTCGTCACGCTCATCGCGCTCATCCTCGGCGGCTTTGCGGTCGTGCTCGTGTCGCTGCCGTACAAGGCGTTCGACCTCGATCGCTTCTTCGTGCCCAAGGAGCTCGCGCTGCACGCGACCGCGGTCGTCACGGGCCTCATCGCTCTCGCGCGACGGCCGCGTCCGGCGGTCTCGCGCGTCGATACCTTCCTCGTCGCGTTCCTCGTCCTCGGCGTCATCTCGTCCGTGTTCGCCGAGAACTGGTGGCTCGCCACGCGCGCACTCGCGATCACCACGAGTGCGTTCACGGTGTACTGGGTGTCGCGTGCGCTTGCCCGTGCGGGATACGAGCGCGCGGCCGTCGGCGGGCTCGCGTGCGCCATCGTCGCCGGCGCGTTGACCGCACTCGTGCAGGCGTACGGCTACGAGCCGGAATACGTGAGCCTGAGCCGTGCGCCCGGCGGAACCTTCGGGAACCGGAACTTCATGGCGCACCTGTCCGCGATCGGGACGCCGATCCTCCTCCTGTCCGCGCTCGAGGCACGTCGCGGCTGGTCCTTCTGGGTGGCCACGGCAGGCCTGGCCCTCGTCGCGGCGGCGATCGTGCTCTCTCGGTCGCGCGCCGCGTGGCTTGCCTTGATGGTCGGAGGCGGCCTGATGGCGTTGCTCGGGTGGCGCGTTCAGGATGCGTGGGCGAACCCGACGCGGCGTCGTCGGCTCAAGATCTTGGCGGGCGTTGGCGGCACGGCGGTGATCGCCGCGTTGGCGCTACCGAACGCGCTCGAGTGGAAGAGTGACTCGCCGTACCTCGACTCGGTTGTCGGCGTCGTGAACTACAAGGAAGGAAGCGGGGCCGGTCGTCTCGTGCAGTACCGTAACTCCATCCGTATGGCGATCGAGAATCCGGTGCTAGGGGTCGGTCCCGGTAACTGGGCGGTGGAGTATCCGCGCTTCGCATCACGCAACGACCCGTCGTTGAACGACGAGGGAATGACCTCGAACCCGTGGCCAAGCAGTGATTGGGTTGCGCTCGTTGCGGAGCGCGGGTTCCCGGCTGCGCTGCTCTTCGCGACGACGCTGATCGGCTTGCTCGTGGGCGCCTGGGTGCGAGCGAGGTCGTCGTCGGCGCCGCGAGAGCGCCTCGCGGCGGTGACGCTCGCCGCCACGGTCGTGATTGCATCCATCGTCGGGGCGTTCGACGCGGTATTGCTGATCGCGATCCCCAGTCTGTTCGTGTGGGCAATCGCGGGGGTCCTGTCGCCGCCGGCGAAGCCACGGGTCATCGTGCCGTTACAGGTGCGGGGACCGGTCCTCGGTGCGGCGGTCGTGTTTGCCGCTCTGGTGTTGCTGCGGACAGGGGGCCAGATCGCGGCGATGTCGGCATACACCGAGTCGCCGAGCGTCGTGAAGGCCACGCGGGCGGCATTGTTCGACCCTGGCAGCTACCGGATCAACATTCGTCTCGCGCGGGCGTTCGCGACGCGTGGCGAGTGCAAGCGCGTGCGACAGTATGCGGGTGCGGCCGCCGAGTTGTTTCCTAGCGCGGCGGAGCCGAAGCGCTTGTTGCGCAGGTGCGGCGTCAAGTAGAGCTAGTAGCTGGCAGGCCAGCTTGGAGCTAGCAACCCGCCAGCCACCAGCTGGCCTTCCAGCTCGCAGCTCCGTTATCGACCGACGCTGGCCTTCTCCAACTCCGCGAGCTCCCGCCTAACGGCTTCCACCTGCGCCCGGAGCTCCGGCTCGGGGTCAGTCCGGAGTGCCATGTAGTGGCGGTAAACTCGAATCGCTTCCTCCCGCTCGCCGGCCAGAGCTGCCAGTCGACCGTGCTCGCGCAGCTGGGCCGCCAGGTATGGGTTGTTCTGCGCCCATGCGTCCGACCGGCGTCGCGCAGCGGCGAGAGCGCGACGGGGGTCGCCGAGCTTCTCGAAGAGGCGGGCAGCCACCAGGTTCGCGAACGTGGCACGGCCCGCGTTGGTGCTCGCGTAATCCGCGATGCGGAGCAGGGAGTCGAGCCGCGTCGTCGCCGCGCGCAACGCGGAGCTCCGTGTCACGTCCGCATGCATCGCCTCGATGGCGGCGATCTCCACGTCCGCATCCACCTTCCGCGCGCCCGTGAGGTCCCGCGTCAGCTCGCGCAGTCGAGCGATGCTGCGCCGCGTCTGGGACGTGTCACCGCGTGAGAGCCGCCACGGCTCCAGGACGCGCGTGGCGGCGCGCTGCAGCGTGCGTACCGTGGAGTCCGCCGACACCGGCCCCGCATCGAGCCTCGACAGAAAGCGCGCCCCGTCGAGTGCCGCACTCGTGTCGCCGTCGGCGATGAGGGCATCGCGCACCTTGAGCACCGGGACGTTCACGTCGTTCGCGCTATCGGACGACGCCTCGAGATGCGCGAGCGCAGTGGCCGGACGCCCGGCGACGAGCGCAACGTCGTGCGCCATGCGCTCGAATCCGCGGCGCTGAAGCTCGGTTACTTTCTCGAGCGTCGTATCGATCGCGCGCCGCGCATCCGGCATGCCGACGCCCGCATAGAACGCGAGCTGGGCCATGCCGAAGACGTACCGCGACGGGTCGATCGAATCAGCGACCGCGCGCGCCTTCGCCGTATCGCCGCTCGCCCACGCCTCGTGCCAGCGGTGCATCCCGACCCAGTACGTGGACGTGTCAGCCGCCATCCGGAGTCGCTCGAATCGGCGTGCCGCCGCCGTGTCGCCGAGTGTGAGCGCGAGCGGCAGTGCGTGCAGGTAACCGACCACGTACGACGAGTCGATCTCCGATGCGCGGCGGAACGAATCCAGCGCCCGTTCTTCGGGGTTGGGCACGTCGAGCACCCACCCGTAGTGAAAGACGTGGTCGCCTAACAAGTACCACGCGTCCGCGCGGTCGGGGGCGTACGCCACGTAGCGTTCCCGCGCCTCGAGCAGCTCGTACGCGGTCGGCGGCTCGGGGTAGCGCGGTCCGGCAACGGCCTCCAGCAGCATCTGATCCCGCTGGGGAAGCCGCGCCCGCTCTCGCCACGCGATCTCGAGCCCACGCTGGCCAAGGGTCGCGTCGCCGTACCACGAGGACGCCATCCGAAGTCCGAGAGCCGCGAGCGCGAAGGTCGAGTCGGCGTCCAGAGCGCGCTCGAAGTCCTTCGCCGCGCCAACGACGTCGGCCCGCCGAATCTTCGCCTGGCCATCGAGGTATGCGCGAAGGGCGGGGAGCGATGTACTCGTCAGGCTCGGCGCACGCGCAGAGCCTTCGGCCGACGTCTCGGCCAGCAGTCGCGCGGCGAGTCGATCGACGAGCCACGCGAGACTGTCCGGCGGGCCTTCGACGCTGAGTCGTGCGAGCGAATCGCCGCGCTGGGAGCCGAGCAGCGAAGCCGTCAGCACGATCCGGTTAGGCGTTCCGACGACATCGCCGAGCAGGAGTTGTCCCGCACCCACCTGGCGCGCGAGCGCGAGCGCCTCGGCGCGCGGAAGCTCCGACGACTCCGAACCGCCCGCCTGTCGCCAGGCGTCGAGCAGCTGGCGCGGATCTGTCGCACGCAGCCCTCCTTCGCCCGTGAGCTTGGCGGCGAGGAGGTCGAGCATTCCTTCCCGCAGGTAATGCAGGGCGGGATCCGCAGATGCGACGCGGAACGGCACGACCGCCACCATGTTGCGATCCGGCGCCGGAGGCCGATCGCGCAGGCGGTCCCAGAGCAGCCACCCGCCAGCCGCGATGGCGACGACGAATGCGGCAGCTGCCAGCATCATGCGCGGCCGTCGTGCATCGCGAGCCGGCGTCACCGGAGCGCGCCAGTCCCCTGAGAGGTCGATGCGCTCGAGCGCGCGCACGAGCTCGTCGGCGGTCTGTGGTCGATCGGCCGGGTTCTTGGCGAGACACTTCGTCACGAGCGTCACGAGCGCCGGTGGCGCATCCGGCGCCCGCGACTCGAGTGGTGGCGGAGCCTCGGTGAGATGCGCGGACAGCACTGCGTGCGGGGGGCGTCCGTGGAACGGCGGGGTGCCCGTGAGCAGCTCGTACGCCATCGCCCCGAACGAGTAGATGTCGATGCGATGGTCGGCGTTCGGGTCCGCCGCGACCTGCTCGGGCGCCATGTATGCCGGCGTGCCGAGCGAGTTGCCGACGCGAGTCAGGCTCTCTTCGCCCTGGAAGGTGCGCGAGGACGAGAGCGCCTTGGCGATCCCGAAATCCGTGACCGCGGCCGCCCCGCCGGCGATGAGTACGTTGTCGGGCTTGATGTCGCGATGCACGACCCCGTGCTCGTGCGCGTACGCGAGTGCGCGGGCCACGTCACGGAGGACAGCCACGGCGTCCACGACGGGCAACGGCTTCCCGCCCTCGAGCCGCCGTCGCAGCGATTCGCCCGCGACGTACGGCATGGTGAAGTAGGGGAGACCGTCGGTCTCACCAGCGGCGAGCACGGGAACGATGTGCGGGTGCTGCAGTTGCGCGGCGACGAGGATCTCGCGGTGGAATCGCTCGCTGTTGACCCCGGCGGCGAGGTCTGGTGAGAGGACCTTGACGACGACCTGGCGTCCGAGCCGGGTGTCCTGTGCGACGAACACGCGTGACATGCCCCCGCCGCCCAGCTCGCGGTCGAGACGGTACGTCTCGCCGAGGCTGGCCTGCACGCGGTCCCGCAGCTCGGTCATTCCCCTGATCCTCGCATGGCCGAGCGCAATGTACGGGGGGGAGACAGACCGAACCAGCGCTCCGAGCGACTCCTCACCGGAGCTTAGACAACTCGGAGGACATGCTCGTTGCTCTCCGAGCCTGGCCCCGCCGTCCGGGCATCGCGACCGATGCGTTGAGGCCAGGAGGACAGGATGGACAAGACTCGCACCAGGCCGGGATGTTGGCTTCGTCAGGACTTCGGCTGACTAATGCAGACCATCATCGTGCGGGTATGCATCGCGACGGGGTCAGGTGGGGAACGGCAGGCGGGGATGGACGGAATGAACGGGAGTTCGCGCTTCGCCGTTCGCGCTTCGCTTTTCGCACTTCGCGGTTCGCACTCCTTCCACCCGCTCAAAGGACGGCTCGTATTCGTGCGTCGAGGTGCTCGCCTAACGCGGCGAGTGCTTCGGGCAGGTTGATCCGGCCGAACCCCACGCGGAATCGATCCGGCGGCGTCGGCGCGAGGC
>DASURJ010000968.1:0-3218 GCA_036280115.1 Gemmatimonadaceae bacterium | reverse complement strand
CCACCACGTAGAGATAGGTGGCGTCATACGCTGCGCGGACCGTAACGAACTCTGCGTCGCCCCAGCCGTCCGCCACGCGGAGACGTACGCCGGCCGCCTCGGCCCATACCGGATCGAAAAAACCGTCGATCGTTGGTGGTTGTATCGAGGTGCCGCTTCCCACCTTGATCGCCTCGACCAGGCGGGGCGTGACCGGCGGGAGCTTTCCTATCCATTCGCTCACTCGCTCCTGGTCCGTCGCAGTGTAGCTTGCGATCAGGCCGCCGCCGTGCGGTGTGGCGTTGGTCGGTTTGAGCAGGATCAGGCTCTGGGTCGGGTTCGCTGGATCGACCAGTCCGGACTGCTGCAGCTGAGCGGAGTCCATCGTGACCTGAAAGAACCGCCCCGACAGGGCTCCGTGACACGCACCGCAGTTGTCAGCCAGAATCTCCTGAACGACGGCGAACGTCACGCCACCGCCTTCCGGTCCAGTGCCGTTGTCACCGCCGCAGGCAGCTATGAGAACCGGCGCCAGGAGTGCCGCCGGGGCCAAGAATGACGTGGGCTTCATCGGAGCGCCTCCGCGCGCTGAGGACGCAAGCCGGCATGCCGCCGATCAAACGTTCCCTGGCTCGTCGGCGGGGGCCGCGATACCGCGGCTACGTTGCGCGCTGCTATCGAGCGCGGCAGTCGGGCAATCCCTCAGCGAACGTAGGTGAAAAGCCTTGTCCCCTCGTCGTGACTTCATGTCACGCGCGACACCGTGGCCCTTCGCGGCCCGCCCACCGACGCCGTCGGCCGGTGCGGTCCGCCAAGCGCAGAAGCGCGTGTCGGAAATCGGGAGGAGCGTCGCCGTGCCCGGCGCGTCAGTGCGACGGCCGTGTCCGCAGATAGACGAACCAGTACGTCGCTCCGACGAGGACCACGCCGCCGATGATGTTGCCGAGGGTCACCGGCAGCAGATTGTCACCGAGGAAGGTCAACCAGTTCAGTGCATCGTACTCCGCCGGGGAGGCATCGATCGCGCGCCAGAATGACTCCGGCGCCCAGGCGCGGATCAGGATGCCTAACGGCACGAAGTACATGTTGGCGATGCTGTGCTCGAACCCGGCGGCCACGAACGCCGTAATCGGGAAGATGACGGCGAGAATGCGATCCGTCGTGGTGCGGGCGCTGAACGAGAGCCAGACGGCGAGGCACACGAGACCGTTGGCGAGTATGCCGAGCACGACGGCCTGCATGAAACCGAGCCCGGCCTTGTGCGTTGCCGTCGCCAGCGCCGCCGCGCCAATGGCGCCTCCGTCGAACGTGTATTGACGGCTGAAGAAAACGAGCAGCACCGTGCCAACGGCGCCGACGAAGTTCCCCGTGTAAACGAGCGCCCAGTTCCTGAGCAGCGCAGCGTGACTGAGCTTGCGGCTCGCCCACGCCATGATGATCAAGTTGTTGCCGGTGAAGAGCTCCGCCCCGCCTACGACCACGAGGATCAGCCCGAGCGAAAACACGAGACCCGACAGCACTCGCGTGACGCCGCTCGGGAGCACACCGGCAGCGCCCGACGCGACGGTCGTCGCGAATGCCGCGCCGAGCGCGATGAACGCACCGGCGAGAATGGCGAGCGCCACCGTGCTGACCGCGTTCAGCCCCGCCTTGGCGACGCCGATGCTCTCGGCCTTCCTCGCCATTTCCGCCGGAAGCAGCGCATCGAACCGTTGCGTTTCCACAGAACCATCCTCGGCGACTATGTGTGATCGAGCACTGCAGGCTGAGTGTGCGTCGAGTCGTGTGGCATCAAGCGCCATCCGTGCGAGTCACGCCGGGGATTTCCAGAACGACGTCAGCGCCATACGCGCGAGACGGTGTCTGGAATCCCGCGCGAGTTTGGCCTCCAAGCGCCTTGGCGGCGAGATGAACGGCAGCCTGCGCAGTCATGACGTAGCCGCTCGCTCCACGCAGTCGCGCCTCGGCGCGTTGTCCGTTCGGCGCGACTGCTTCGCCCCACACAAGGCTCGCCCCGCGCGAGCGCTCGGACTCGCTCGGCCCAGGTTGGCGGCGGCGCACAATCGCTGACAGTGTGCTTCGCACCACCCCGCTTCGCAGCACCGGACCGAGCCCGCGTGACACGACAAGCGCTCGGCGGAGCGCCGGCCGCATGCTCATGTACACTTCGATGTTCGGAATCCCGGTGCTGTGGAACGCGGTGGATACGTCGCCCCAGGGGATGCTCGTTGCGTCCCGCGGCTTCCCGTCACCGAAGTCGATCCGACGCGTTCGCCACGCTGGGGGCACCGCGACGATCATCCCGTTTCTGCGTACCGCACCGGGAGAGCCGAGGTTCTCGATCATCGTGGCGAGGGTCCCGCGCGACGCGCCCCCGAGCGAGCGGAACGCGAGCGAGAGACGCTCGGCGTTCGGCACGCGACGGGCGAGGTGTGCCGCGAGACAATCCGAGGGAACGACGTCGAACCCCACGCCGGGAAGCAGCATGATCCCGCCAGCTCGCGCGTCCGCACTTCGTGCCGCGAGTCCCTCGAAGACCGCGATCTCGCCGGTGATGTCCAGGTAATGCGCACCCCGGCGCAGGCAGGCGTCGGACATGCCGCGCCACGTGTGCACGAAAGGTCCGGCACAGTGCAACACCACGGTGACGCCTTCGAGCGCGGCGTCCAGCCCCGCGGGGTCGTCGATGCTCGCCACCCGCCATTTCAGACCGAGCGGATCGGCTTGAGCGCGCACGCCGTCGGCGTTGCGGGTAGCGAGCGTCGGACGCAGTCCGCGCGCGAGCGCTTCGGCGACTATGAGGCGTCCCGTGTAGCCCGTTGAGCCGTAGATCAGCAGCATGGCGAATGGTATCGGCCTGTGATGCCGCGAGATGCCGGACGACGCATCGCTACGGCTCCAGACGCGTGACTCGTCTCGCGACGATCACCGATGACGTCACGTGTCCCGTGACGTTCAGCACGCCTTTGAACAGATCGGGGATGGAGTCGGCGGCGATGAGGAGGCCAAGCGCCTCGATCGGGATCCCGAGCCCCGTGATGAACGGACCCATGAGAAAGATGCTCGCGCTCGGCAAACCAGGCACGCTGAAGCTCAGCAGAATTCCCGCCCCCACGAGCAGAATCAATTGATCCGCTCCAAGGTGGATGCCGTACAGCCGCGCGAGAAATGGAATCGACACGCTCCACATGATCGGTGTGGAGAGCCGAAGCGTCGTCACCGCGAGTGGGAGCACGAAG
>DASURJ010000967.1:0-6670 GCA_036280115.1 Gemmatimonadaceae bacterium | reverse complement strand
CGAGCGGGCTGGCCTGGGACGTCCAGCCCGCACACGCCTCTAGCTTCGCAGGATCTTTTCCATGGGCCGGCCCTTCGCCAGCTCATCGACCAGCTTGTCCAGGTACCGGATTTTGCGCATCAGTGGATCGTCGATCTGCTCGATGCGCACACCGCAGATGACGCCGGTGATCTTGCTGGCGTTCGGATGCATTGCCGGCGCTTCGCCAAAGAAGGTCTCGAAGTCCTTCTTCTGCTCGATCTGCTCCGCGAGCGCTTGGGGGCTGTAGCCCGTGAGCCAGCAGATGACCTGGTCGACCTCTTGTCTCTTGCGCCCCTTCGATTCCGCCTTCTTGACATAGTGGGGATACACGCTGGCGAAGGCAGTAGTGAAGATCCGATGCTTCTTCATGAGTCTCTCGTGTAGCGCATAGGCGAATCAGGCGACCCGGGACGACGGGCCGATCACCGAGCCGGGCGATCCGCCACCCGACGCGTCGCGTTACCTCGTCTCGGCCACCTTTCGCAGGGGCGGGTGTGGATCCAGGAACAACGGGAACGCCATTCACTTCCGGCGGCCGCGGTGGTCGAACGACAATTGAGGCCAGCGTACGGCGTTACTGCGCCCCGTCGAAGTACGAAACGACAGGCTGGGCGATGCGTCCGATCCTGTCCTCCGCCTCCCCGTACGACCCCTCGATCGCGTTCGCGAAAAATGCGATCACGATCGGCCCTGAGCGCGCGAGCATCACCCCCGCGTCGTTCGCCAGCACTGGCGGGAAGTCGCCCGTCTTGTGCGCGACCGGTACGCTCACAAAGTGAGGCAAGCGCCGAGCGCCGGACTGCTGGGCGCGCATCATACGCATCAGAATCTCCAGTGGAGGGTGCGCGACGAACGCCCAATCCTTCGTGGCCGCCGCGATCGCTGCTTCGATGTCATCGACGAGCCAGTAGGGGCGAACGACAGGCTCTTCCGTATCTCGCAAGGGACCGCGCACGCCAACGCTCCCGCCGTCCGGTGGTGGAGCCGTCCGCGCACCGCCGAGAAGCGGATCAGCGGAACCGAAAGTGACGCCGAGCGCGGCCTCGTACGCCGCGCAGACGGCGTCTACGTCGGAAGCGACGATCTCCAGGTAATGAACTCTCAACGCGAGCCTTCTTCGCTGTACGCCTAACGCGTGTAGTGTACCCCTGACCGTGAGCCGCGACACACATCAGCTCGACTGGCTACCGGCGTGCTTCACCCTGTACCGCACCACGATCGTTCCGTCCTTCACTGGCGTAAGCTCGGCGCGCTCGAGCTCGATGGGCGACGGGAGGCCCGTGAAGAGGGCGCGCCCCTTCCCGACCGCGATCGGCGCGACGGTAAGCGCGAGCTCGTCCACGAGATCGGCCGCGAGTAGACTCTGGGCGAGACGGGTGCTGTTCTGAATGATGATGTCTTTGCCGGCCTCGCGCTTCAGCGCTGCGACCTCCTCGGCGGCATCGCGCCGCGCGAGTCGAGCGTTTTGCCAGGTCACGTCGCGGAGCGTCCGCGAGAACACGACCTTCTCCGTGTCGTCGAGCCAGCGTGAGATCGCCTTGTCGGTTGGCGACGCGTTCGGATCGTCCTTCACCTGCGGCCAGTAGCCGAGGAACCCTTCGTAGTTGACGCGACCGAGTAGAATCGTGTCGGCACGTTCTCGAAGGCGCTGAAAGGCTTCGTGCGCCTCGGGTTGTGTGGCGTGCGGCACCAGCCAGTCCAGCTGCTCATTCTCGCCCGAGGTGAACCCATCGAGGGACATCCCGACCCAGAGCACTACGTTTCGCATCAGTAATCTCCGTTACTCGACCGCTGTTGGCGGGTAGCGAGATGTGTGCCGCAGTGCCGACGAACAACAACAGTTCTTCGTGAGCTGAGTTATGCGTTGGACACTGTACGATGCACCGAGCGTTTACCAACGGGCCATCCAGGACCGCCTAACGCCTGAGCCGGCACGGATAGAAGTCGACCCGCGAGCCACCGGGCTCCCGTGGTCTCGGGCAGCCGCCAGCGACTGAGCCGCGTTGTGGCAGTCTGGCAGGTATTCCACCAGCAGCCAACAGTAGATCGCCGCGTAGTTGGCTATTGCCAAACACTTCCGGAGCTTGACAAGCCACCGCTCATAGAAATTTCAACGTTCGTTAGGGCGCCGCGGCGAGGAGGCTGACGACAGAAAAGCGCGCATTGTCTGGGCAACCTCGGCCGGACGCTGCAGGAAGATGAAATGGTTGCCGCCGTGTAGGTCGACGACCGTATTCTGCGGAAACCGCGCGATCCGACCTCGCGAGTCCGCGACGACGGCTTGGACAAAGCCGAGTAGCGCTTCGCCCTGCGCGCGGCCGGCGGCGTCAAGCTCCTTGTAATACGGAATCACGTCGGCCACCGAATCCGGCACGGCGTAGATCGCGAGGGCGCGGCAGTCGACCCGGTCGTACCGCGCTACCCGGCTGCCGCTGGTGACGCGCGCTGTCAGGGAGTCGGCCGTGATCCGCCCTAGGTAGCGGCCCGCGGCGTCGAAGCGAGCGGTAGCCCGGATCTCGGATTCCGGTTGGTCGACGCCCATCACGCGCGGGTAGAGGGTGCGCCACCCGGCGAGCGAGGCCGTGTCCGCGGCACGGATCTGCGGGTCCGGGGCCGGGGGCTGCCGCGCTGCGAGCGTGTCGACGCTTGACCGGTCGTACGCCGCGTCGAGGTAAACGAGCCCCGCGCACCGCGGTGCGTGGAGCTCGGCGAAGCGCGTCATCTCCTCGCCGGCGATCGAGTGGCCGACCAGAACCACCTGTCCGAGGCCGAGCGTATCGAGAACGGCGGTGATGTCCGCGACCAGCGTGTCGAGGTCGCTCGGAGGCGGCGCCCCCGCCGACGCGCCGAACCCGCGCCTGGTGATGCCGACCACGTGAAAGCTGTCGGCGAACTGCGGGGCGAAGTCGTCGAAGACGTGGGCGGTGTTCCCGAGGCCGGCGAGGAATACAAGCGGCGGCCCGCGCCCACCCCAATCCAACGCTTCGAGCGACACGCCCGGCCCGACCCGCGTCATTCTGATGACGGGCGCCGAGTGCGGGGGGCGAGAGGCGTCCGAGCCGCCCGCACACGCAGCCGCGGCACAACCAGACAAGAGCCGAAAAGCGCGAATCACGAAGGCCGCCGTGGCATGGCGCCCTAACGCCTGCAGTCAAGCTGCAAGGACACCACATAAGATGCGGCGGCGCAGCCGCCGCCACCCGAGCGCCTTTGGCAGCTCCAGACCACGTTAGGCTCCAGGCGCACCGCAGTCGGCCGGAAGGACGCCAATAGTTGCGAGATGACCGCGAATGGCAGCGAGGCTCGTTGTCTGGTAGGCCGTCATACCCACCGCCCGCGGGCCTTGTACGCAGCTGAGACTATCGTCGAAAAACGCGACGCGCCACGGCTGCGCGGCGAGGCCGAGTCGGGCGAGGACGTGCGCGTAGCACTCGCGGTCCGGCTTCCGGAGGCCGATCTCGTTCGAGAAGAAGCAGTGGTCGAACCGGCGCTCGAGGGCGAACTCGTCGCGGAACCGAGAGGCGTCCAGCGCGTTGGTGTTGCTCAGGCACGCGACCGTCGCACGCCCGCGCACCTCCGCCACGAGGTCAAAGGCACCAGGGTACGGTCCGCGCAGCCATGTGCGGAAGTCCTGCAGGAAGTCCTCGGGGCCGACGGGCAGACGGAGCTCGGCCACCGCGGCCGCCGCGAACTCGTCAGGGGTGCAGAGGCCTCGATACAGACGGTCGGCGGCGTGAGACTGCCAGAGGTCGGCGAATTCGGCGGTCCCGACCCGACCGCGTGAGAGTCGAGACACCGAGGCGAGCCCGCTGAACTCGAACAGCACGTCGGCGAGGTCGAACACGACTGCGGCGATGGAAATAGTCACTCCGCTGTGCTGGTGCCTAACGCCTGAAGTTGAGCTGTGGGCGAGTTCAATAGAAGGCGGCGCCGCGGGCGCCGCTACCGAAAATCGCCCGCCAGCTCCAACGTACGTTAGGCCGGGAACACCGAAGCCGACCGACGCTTCACGAAGTCGCGGACATCCGCCATTCGCACCTCCCACTCAGAGATTGGATCGCCGTCCTCAGTTACGGTCTCGCGCTCGCGGACGGAGAGATCGGCCTGCTCCGGATCAAATGGTGCCGGGAGCTGCTCGGTAAGGACGAGCCAGTTCTGAATGCGTACCCGATCGCCATCGCGCCAGGCCGGCCACGCGAAGTGAAACGCGGCCTGGGGTCCGCTGTACGAAACCAGGAACATCGCGCGGTCCGCGCCGCTTACCAGGCGCCGGGCGGCCCCGAGCCACTGCCGCTCGTACGCCGCGCGGCCCACCACTCGAGGCTCACTTCGAACCCGTCCTTGTCCTGGCCGAGAACAATGGTTGCGACGGCGTGCCACCAGTCCTCGTGGTTGACCGCCGGACCCTCGGAGAAGTACAGGTCAAACATGACGAAGGCTCACAGAAGCATACTCTCACGGCCTAACCTGAGTTCGGTCCTTTGTGGCTAAATCAATTAGCCCGGTGGGTGATGGGTTGTCCAGCATCTCCACGCCGCATAAACCGCCGCCCGGCGGCGGACGCGAAACGTGCCACGCCAAGTTACGCAAGAACACCCCGTTAGGATTGGTCCTGGCAACGCCGGCATTTATCACGGCGTGGGCCGCCGCCTAAATCACGGCGCCAGAGCATCGCGGCTCATCGATCGGAACGCCGGCCCCCGGGGTCGCTCTGCGGCCCAAAGCCCCTCGCGCCCGCGCGCGTACTCTGGCCGTCGTCAGCACCGCGAGCCTTCACTTCGAGTCCAGCGCCTCCACCCCCTGCCAATCCGCCGACGGCGGGTCGTTCTCGTACCGGCGGCAGCGATCGGCCAGCACCGTCAGCACCGCATCGTCAGGATCGATCGAGCGGGCATCCATCAACACTCGGTGAGACTCGCTGAAACGCCGGTCCGCGTAGAGCGATCGTGCCTCGTCCAGCCGAGACCTGGTTGCTTCCCTCGACTCACGCCGAGCCGGCTCCTCGGCGTCCAGCACCTCGTAGAGCGTCATCGCCTGCGCCTTCCCCTTGGCGGCCACGCGATCGACCGCACGCAACGTGAACCGCTCCGAATCCTGCAGCAGCCGCACCGTCTGCTCTCCCACCAACAGTCGGGCGCCGTACCGCTTGGTCAGTTGCTCGATACGCGACGCGGTGTTCACCGTGTCACCGACGACGCCGCACTTCAGACGATCGGCGCTCCCCACGGTGCCTAACACGAGCGGCCCGCTGTTCACCCCGATCCCCATCTCGAGCGCCGGCCAACCCCGCCCGCGCGACTCGATGTTGAACTCGCGCAATGCCGCCGCCATCGCGACTCCGGCTTCGACGGCACGGTCGGCGGGCAGCGGGAAGAGCGCCATGATCTCGTCACCGTTATACGAGTCCACGAACCCGCCCGCCTCGGCGATCGGCACGCCAATGCGGCTGAAGTACCGATTCAGTAGATCGATCACGTCGCGCGGCGGCAGTCGCTCGGCCACGGGCGTGAAGTCGCGCAAGTCGGCGAACATCACGCTCATGTCGCGCGCGACGAACTCGCCGAGGCCCACTTCGGCGATGTCGCTGTGCCCCAGATTCTCGAGGAACTGGCCGGGCACGAACCGCCCCTGCGCGGCCGTCAGGCGCAGCTGGTCCTCGTAAAGCCGGGCGTTCTCCACCGAGATCGCCGCCTGCGCCGCGAGCAGCTTGATCACCTCCACCCGGTCCGCGGTGAACGCGCCGGTGATCAGGTTGTTCTCCATGTAGATCGCGCCGCTGAACCGACGCGCGCGCTCGATGGGAACACAGATCATCGACTTCGGACGACGGGACCGGATGTACGGATCGGTCCCGAAACGACCGGCGTTCGCTCCGTCGGCCAGCACGACCGGGGAACCGGTGCGGAGGACGTGGTTGACCACGGACAGTGGCAACACCGTCTCGTCCTCGGCGGCGAGGGTAGCGGGTAAGGCACGCGTGACACTGCTCTCCCCCGCTCCCGCCTGCGCGCGCAGAACGAGTGACTCACCCTCACGCACGACGAAGTAGCCAACGCTGGCACCCGCATTCTCTACCAGAATGCCCAGCGTCGTGCGGAGCAACTGCTCGACGACAATCTCGCCCGAGATCGTCTGTGACGCCTTGATCACCGAGCCCATGTCGAGCGCGGTGGTCTCCATCGAGATCGCGTGCGATCCGGTGGTCCGCAGTAACCCACGCGCTGCCGCCTGCAACTCCGGGTGCTTGCGGTCGAGCCGAGCGACCTTCCGCGCCGCACCCCAGGTCTCGTAGAGATGGCGTGCGGCGAGCAGATACCCTTCCGCGGCTCGCGGCGCACCCATCTCGGTCAGTAACCGCGCAGCGAGCTCGTTGGCCACCGCCTCGTCGCGCTGGAAGCCGCTGGCGTGTGCCGCCGCGATCGCCCGCTCGTACAGCGCCAGCGCCTCGGGCACACGGCCATCCAGCCGCGCCAGCTCCGCCTCCATCGTCAGGCACAGATGCTCGAAGTTCTCGGGGCAGTTCGGCGTCCACGCTGCCATCTGCGCGAGGTGCGCCTCGAGCTTCGCCCGCTCGGCGCTTCGCGCTTCGGCCGGCAGCGTTCCGAACAGCGCGGCGCGCACGAGGAACGCCACAATGCGGTAGCGGACG
>DASURJ010000966.1:0-2417 GCA_036280115.1 Gemmatimonadaceae bacterium | reverse complement strand
CGCGGGAAAGCGAGCGCCGTTTCGCGCTGCGCCGATTGGCTCGACGTAGATCGGCGGGTCCCCCGTTCCCCACCGGTCGCGTGACGGGTCGTACACGCGTCGCGCGATCTCGCCGACGATGTGTGTGTATGGCGTCCCGCTGGCGAAGCTGAAGCGGGTACCCAGGCGGTATTTGGCGACTCGCCATACCGCGACGGCGTCGAGGTCGTGCCGCCGGTCGTGACCCGGCGCCCAGCGCACGCCGTCGCGAGAGCGAGCACTCACGCCATACGAGTACGCGATCCAGCCGCCGATTCCCGTGGGCGGTTGCCAGCGTGCGAGCGCGTCCACGCCGTAGGACGTCCCCTGGGCGACGAAGAACTCATCCCCGCGTCGTCCCGGGTCCTCCGACCAGTTCGCTTCCATCACGCGGTCGTAACGCTTGACGTATCCTTCGACGCGCAACATGCCCGCGTCCACTCGACGCTCCGCGCCGGCAATCCAGTGCCACGCTGTGGCCACCGGCGTGTGCTCATCGCTCGCGAGCCAGACATCGAAGTAGCGGAGCGGGCCGTCACCAGCGAGCGAGTGCTGCCACTGCGTCACGCGTCCGGCGGCCGCGGTGAGCGCGAGCGTCGGCGTGGCGAAGAACTTCACCGACACGCGTGGCGACAGTGCCATCCAGTCACGCTCGCTCAGCGCTTCGGCGCGAACACCGGCTTGCACGAGCCAGCGCGATGAGAGTCGCCAGAGGTCATCCACCCACACCGCTCCCGCGGTAGGGCGCTGGACGACATTGAACTCGGTGGATCCTGTTTGCGACGAGCCGGACGCGTACCGGAATCGATACGTGGCGACGTCGTAGCCTAACGAAAAGTCGTGTGCGGGCCCGCGGGCGATGAATGAACCGCCGGCCCTGACGTCGCGCACCTGGTTGCGCTGCGCGAACGCCCCGCCGCCGACATCGAGTAGCGTGTTGAATGCCGACGTGGAGAAACGCTGCTCGATCATCGCGCTCTCGCCGAGTCGCCATCCGAAAAGTGGCACACGCGCGCCAGCGCCGAAGTCCTTGGTGATCGCGACCCCCAGGACGCGGTTGCCCCAGTCCACCGACCACCGTCCCTCACTCGCGCGCGACGGCGCCGAGTCCGCCTCGAGCTCGGTGAGATTCGCGTCGAGAATGTCCTTCCCCATGTAAGCGGTAAGGGAGACGCGGACGTCTCCAGGGAACGCATAGGCCGCGCGGCCGTGAAAGTCGCGAAAGTGATAGGGGAATACGTTGTCCGTGAAGACTTCCGCCATCGCGTCCGCGTAGGTGCGGCGCGCGGCGACGCTCCAGATGCCTCGGCCGCCAGCGAACCCGCCCGCGAGCCGTCCCGTAGCTGCCAGCGCCGAGAGGTCGGCGGTTCCGTGCACGCCGGGGCGCCCGTCGTCGGCGGACCGCACGTCGAGCACGCTCGAGAGCCGGCCGCCGAACCGCGATGGAAACGCGCCCGTCATGAGCTCGATGCCACCAACGGTCGCGTCCATGAACGTGCTGAACAGCCCGCCGAGGTGAAACGGGTTGTAGATGGGGTGCCCGTCGAGCAGGACGAGGTTCTGATCCGCTTCGCCGCCGCGGACGATGAGCCCCGTGTTGAAGTCGTTGCGCGCCGCGACGCCGGGGAGGAGTTGTGTCACACGCACGATGTCCGGCTCGCCCACGCTCGGGACCCCGGTGATGGCCTCCTTCCCGAGTCCAATCGTGCCCACGTTAGGTCTCGAGACGAATACGTCGGCCTCGCCGGCGCGCGCGTCGGTGCGAACAGGGGACAGGAGCTGTGCTTCGGATTGGAGCGTCACGTCGACGCGCACGGTATCACCCGCGCGGACGCGGATGTCGCGCTCCACGACGCGGAAGCCGAGGAGGCGCACGCGCATCCGATAGGGGCCGGCGGGTACTCGGTCGATCGTGTACCGACCGTCCGCGCCCGCAATGGCGAACATCGCATCGGCGAGCGCGACCGTGGCGCGCGCGGCCGGAACGACCGTGCCTGCATCGGTGCGTGTGGTGATGCGCCCGGCAACGACCCCGGTGGCGCCGCTCTGCGCCGCGAGGAGTGCCGGGAGGAGTACAACCAGAGCGCCGGTCACGGCGAGGCGAAGCAAAGGCACAGCCGGGTGGGTTCGGGTGCGCCTATGATAGCCGCGGGTCGGTGGGGACCGGGAGAGTGTGTCATTCCGAGCGGAGGCCGCGTAGCGCCGCGGGCACACGCGGCCTTCGGCCGCTCCGCTCGGAATGACCCGGGCGCCGCTACTCCGCCCGCAGCGATACCGTCGGATCGATCCGCACCGCCCGCCACGCTGGAAGGGCACTCGCAACGAGCGTTGCGACCGCCACGACGGCGATCGCGGCGACGAAGATCGTCGCCTCCGTCGGTGACGTCTGGAACAGCAGA
>DASURJ010000965.1:0-2459 GCA_036280115.1 Gemmatimonadaceae bacterium | reverse complement strand
GAATGCGACGGCGCCGACCCCGCGGTCATCGGCAATGAGCGGAAGCGCGGTGGTGAACCCATGCCCCAGTGGCTCGCCCTCACCGCTCACGGCATCATCGCCGCTCGGGCCGTGCGACACGAACACGGCGGAGCGCGAGCGCAGCGCATCAGCGACTGGTGAGTCAGCATGGGCGGACACGCGGCGCGCGGCCTCCAGCGTCGGCCCTGTTCGTCCGGCGGAGCACACCAGCTCGAGCATCTCTCCGGCGTCGCTCGCCACGTACACCAGCGCGGCCGTGGCGCCTACCGCGTCCATCGCGTGTCCCACCACCACCTCGCCGACCTGCGTGGGCGTACGAGCGTATGAGAGTGCGGCCGTGATGGTCTGTAATCGAGCGAGGCGCCGCGCGGCCCGTTCGGCGGCCATGCGAGCGTCGCGCTCATCGGCGTAGAGGCGCGCGTTGTCGATCGCGATGGCGGCATGCCGCGCGAGGTTCTCCGCCACCGCGAGATCCGCCGGCTCGTAACGCCGACGCGATTCCGCCATCGCGAGCGAGATCGCGCCGAAGGTGCGCCCACGCGCCACGAGCGGGACGCAGATCGCCGAATGGAGACCGATGCGCAGAAAGATCGCTTTCTCCTGCTCGGAGAGCTCCGCGCGGCGAATCGCTTCCTCGGTGAGGACGGGGAAGAACGCGGACTCGCCGCTGCGAAGGACCTGCGGCAGCCCGTTCGGCGAGCTCCAGTCACGGTCGACGACTGCGCCGAGCTTCCTGGCCCACGCCAACTTCGCCTGGTCGCGACCGGCGACGGCGACGCGGCGCACTGTCGGCGGCCATACGTCCGCGCGCTCGGAGTGCACCACATCCACCGCGCACCAGTCCGCCAGCGTGGGGACGGCGGCGTCCGCGACCTGCTGGAGAATGCTCTCGTAATCGAGCGACTCCGCGAGGAGCCGAGTCGCGCGTGCGAGAAACTCCGCGCGTTCCTGTGTACTCGTGAGCTCGCTCCGCGACCTGTCGGCGGCGCTCACCGCGACGTCCGACGCGTTGAGGTCCGTGCGCGTCGGTGTGACGCGACGCGGGACGGCGATCGGCGCTATCGGTTGTGCAGCGGGGTGATCCGTGGGCACGACGAAGCCAACAGTAGATGCAGCGGAAGAGCCTGTATGGCCGTGAGCGAGCGTGAAAGATTCCCCGCTGACTCGTTACCGCAAGTATTCGCCAGTCGCCGATCTCCACGGTGGGACGCACACTATCGACGTGCTGTGCGGGCGCTCACATCGAGGTCGGCGACTGTCGGGTGCTACGATTATCGCGCGATCGTGACGCGTGTTGTGCACGACGACTGCGAGGGGTCACGGTCACGGGCAGGCTCGTCCGTTTGCCGGGCGCGATTTCGCCGCTAGAATGCGCGCGTGTCCTCGATCGAAACGCCTCACGCCCGCCTCGGGATCCTGGCACCGGCCGACGTCGATGTCGTCATCGTGGGAGGCGGGCAGTCCGCGCTCGCGGTCGCGTATTACCTGCGGCGCACGGGGCTGTCGTACGTGCTGCTCGACGCCAGCGCGCTGCCGGGCGGCGCGTGGCGGCATACGTGGCGATCGCTTCGGCTCTTCTCGCCGGCGCAGTGGAGCTCGCTGCCAGGGCGCCTCATGCCCGGCGGGACGAATTACTACCCGACGCGTGACGAGGCGCTTGCGTATCTCACCGAGTACGAGGCGAGGTACGCCGCCCCCGTGATTCGCCCGGTGCGCGTCACGGCCGTGCGGGGGGGCGACGGTCACCTGGGAGTCGAGACGGACGTGGGTAGGTGGCGCGCCCGCGCGGTGGTGAGCGCCACGGGCACCTGGTCGGCGCCTAACGTGCCTCACTTCGAGGGCGAGGAGATCTTTCGGGGGCGCATCATCCACTCGGCATCGTACCGGTCCCCTGACGACTTTGCGGGCGGACGCGTCGTGGTCGTCGGTGGAGGCAACTCGGGCGCACAGATCGTGGCCGATCTCTCTGACAACGCGTCTGTCACGTGGGCGACGCGGCGTCCGCCGTCGTTTCTCCCGGACGACATCGACGGGCGGTACCTCTTCGGCGAGGAGACGGCGCGGTACCGGGCGCTGACCGCGGGCGTTGCCGCGCCCCCGGCGCGCACGCTCGGCGAGATCGTGATGGTGGAACCGGTACGGCGTGCCCGCGATCGCGGTGTGTTGACGGCGGTCCCGATGTTCACCGCCCTCACGCCCGGCGGCGTGCGCTGGCCCGATGGGCGGGAGGCGGAGGTGGACGCGATCGTACTCGCGACCGGCTTTCGGCCGGCGCTGGGGCACCTCGCGTCGTTGGCGATCGCGGAGCCTAACGGGAGAATCGCGGTGCGTGGCACGCGGTCGGTACGCGAGCCGAGGCTATGGCTGGTGGGGTACGGCGATTGGACCGGCTATGCGTCCGCGACGCTGATCGGGGTCGGGCGCTCCGCCCGCGCGAC
>DASURJ010000964.1:0-7496 GCA_036280115.1 Gemmatimonadaceae bacterium | reverse complement strand
GCTTCACCGACTCGCAACGCGGCCTCGTATCCGAGGACGACGGCGAGGGTGAAGTCCTGGCCCGTGGCGTGCTCGCGTTCGGCGATCGCGAGCGCCGCGGGGATCACGGGCGCGGCGGCGTGGAGGGTCGAGCCCTTGTGTACGTCGTCGAGCTCGAGGATGTGCGACGCCACGCCGTTGGCCAGCGCAGCGGCGGCCGCGGACGCGCGTGCGCCGGGAAACATGGACGCTTCATCCGACGCGCCCAGACCTCGCGCGACGAGTTGCGCCATGCGCGCGGGTGGCTCGAGCGCACCGGCGAGCGCGGACCCGAGCCAGTCGAGCGTCGCTCTCGCCGCTTCGTCTCTGACGGCGGCGGGAAGGTCAGCGCCGTCGGCCGCGGCGAGAAACGCCGCCAGGTCACGCGTTACGCCGCGGCTCGTGGTTGCGATGGTTGAGGGCGGTCTTCGTTCCACGCTGGGGGCAGGCATGTCGAGAACCGCCAACTTCGCCCTCGGATGTCTTCGAGGCTAGGGCGACCAACAGCGCGGCGTGTCAGCGCGTGAAGAACGAGAGGCCAAAGCCCAGGAATAACACGTTCTCCGACGGGAACCTCGGCTCGTCCTCGAGCCGCCGGATGTATCCCGCCTCGATGCGACTGCCGATGCGATCGGCCAGCGGAATCTTCATGCCGAAGGCCCCGCCAAGGGAGACCTGGCTCCCGGAAGGTCCGTCTCCCGTGAATCCGGAGATGCCGACGAACGGCCTGATGTACGGCTGCGACTGTGTGCGATCCGGGCGGAAGTGATACAGGAGGCCAAGCGTAAGGTCATACGACGATCCACTCTCCGTGCGGTCATCGCCCGTGATCGGATTCTCGACGGTTACGCGGGCGTAGCGAAACGCCACCGCCGGCTCGAGTGAGAGTGCATCGCTGAGAAAGAAGCCTGCGCGAACTCTGGTTACGGGAAGCGTGAATGCTGTTGCACTCACGTTGTCCTGCGATTCGTACGACAGTGCGGCATCCATCCCGAGCTCGATCGGTCGTCGGGTGCCGGCATCCTGGGCGTCGAGTGACCCGGGAACGATCGCACCGATCGCACCGGTCGCGATGGTGAAATACGTGAGAAGCAGGCCTCGTGGAGGTGTCATGTGAATTCTCGAGTAGTCGGTGGAGGCGAATGGCGTCGCATGAGCCGCCCGTTGTCGGGCAGGACATTCGCTCCAGACGGGTCAGTAGGTCTCCCGGTCCGCCACGGGGCGAGCGTATACATGACGAGCCGTAGCCTGACGTGGATGGATCGACCGTCAGGGGTAGCGGTTCCCGTCAGGGGTTACCAGCTTCGGTGATGGCCCAACGTCTTCCCCACGCGTCCGAACTCGTGTCGGCACCTCTCACACGAGCGTACGGTGCCGCGCCGGTTCGTTAGGCTGGTGTGCATCGACGTCGACGGCACGCTCGTTGGGGCGGGCGGTGTCGTCCACGGACGCGTGTGGCCCGCTCTCGAGAAGGCCCGGGCCGCCGGGATACATCTCGCCGTCTGCTCCGGCCGCCCCGGCTTTGGGATCACGCGCGCGCTGGCAAGCGAGATCGACCCAGACGGGTGGCACTGCTTTCAAAACGGCGCGAGCGTCGTGCATCTGGGGTACGGCGAATCGCGATCGGCGACACTGCCGCCCGAGACCGTGCGCATGCTGGTCGATCGCGCGCGGCGCTCCGGGTTGCCGCTCGAGCTCTATTCGGACGACGACTACGTCACCGAGGGCGATCGCGAGATCCTGCGTCGCCACGCGGGGTTTCTGGGCATTGCGTTCGAGCGGCGAACGTTCGAGTCGCTGCACGGGCCGGCGGTACGCGCGCAATGGGTGTTGACCCATGACGAGGTGCCATCGGTGATCGCCGAGCCGCACCCGGGACTCGAGGTGATGCCATCGCTTGCGCCTGCGATGCCCGATGGCGTGTTCGTCAACCTCACGGGCGCGGGCGTCACGAAGGGGTCGGCGGTGGCCGCCA
Organism: Gemmatimonadaceae bacterium; assembly: GCA_036280115.1. GTDB lineage: Bacteria > Gemmatimonadota > Gemmatimonadetes > Gemmatimonadales > Gemmatimonadaceae > JAJKIV01. Next base: position 5,503 of record DASURJ010000964.1, on the reverse strand, counting down.
TCGCCGCGGAGTACGGCATCGACCTCGCCGACGTCATGTACGTGGGCGATGGGCTGAACGACACTCCGGCGATGCACATCGTCGGCTGGCCGATCGCCATGGGGAACGGCGAAGCCGTGGCGCATGCGGCAGCATGGCGGGTCCTGGGGCACGTGGACGAGGGAGCGCTCGCGGACGCGCTGGAGCTTGCCACCGATGGCGAACGTTAGGCAGGGCGACGGCGCCCCGCTGCGCGTGGCGCTCCTGGGGTATGGCCTGGGCGGTGCGGCGTTCCATGCGCCGTTCATCGCGACGACGCCGGGACTCGAGCTTGCCGTCGTCGTCACCGGCAATCCGCAACGGCAGGCACAGGCGGCGCGCGATCATCCGGGTGCGCGGATCGTCGGCAGCGCGACCGAGGTGTGGGAGCACGGCGCCGAACTCGACGTCGCCGTCATCTCCACGCCGAACCGCACGCACGTGCCGCTGGCCTTGTCGGCGATTCGTGCCGGACTGCACGTCGTGGTGGATAAGCCGCTCGCCCCATCGTCCGCCGAGGCGCGTGTCGTCGCGAACACGGCACGGGAGCGTGGCGTGGTGCTGGCGCCGTTTCAGAATCGTCGGTGGGACGGCGACTTCCAGACGGTTAGGCGGCTGCTTGCCGAGGGTACGCTAGGGGTGCCGCTCCGGTTCGAGTCGCGGTTCGAGCGGTGGCGCCCGGTGCCGACGGGCAGTTGGCGAGAGGGTGGCGCACCGGAGGATGCCGGCGGGCTGCTCTTCGACCTCGGGAGCCATCTCATCGATCAGGCACTCGTGCTGTTCGGGCCCGTGGCGGAGGTGTATGCGGAGCTCGAGCGCCGCCGCGAGGGCGTGGCCGCGGACGATGACACCTTCGTGGCACTGGCCCACGTGTCCGGGGTCCGCTCCCACCTCTGGATGAGCGCCGTGGCCGCGCAGCCGGGCCCACGGTTCCGGGTGTCCGGCACGCGGGGCGCGTACACGAAGTGGGGGCTGGACGTGCAGGAAGCGGCGCTGCGCGCGGGCGAGGTTCCCGGAGGGGCGGACTGGGGGACAGAACCGGCCGAGCATTGGGGAGTCGCCCGGGTAAATGACGCGGAGCGTGCGATTCCGACCGGGCGTGGTGACTACGGAGGGTTCTACCGGGAGCTGGCGCGTTCGATTCGATCGGGAGAGCCGCCGCCCGTCGAGCCTAACGACGCCATCTCGGCCCTCGCGGTGATCGAGGCGGCGCGGGAATCGAGCGGTCGCGGGGTAGTGGTACGGTTGCAGAGTGAGTGAACAGGAGCTGGGAGGCCGGCTGGCTGTTGCCAGGCTGCTCGCTGCAAGTCCACGCTGGAAGGCTCCTGACAGCAGCGGGGTGCGGGCTGCCAGACTCTTGCGCGCGTCTTCGGGTATCTTCGGCCTTGACGGTCTCGTGCGTCGGTTGAGTGTTCAGCTCGCTATGTCATTCCTCGACTCCGCCGCTTCGCGGCTTCGCTCGGAGTGACGGTTTGCAACCCCACGAGCTTTCCGGAGTCCTCCGAATGAGGTCACGTTCGATCCTCCTGGCGTTGATTCTCGCCGCGGTCGTCCACGCGCCTCTGGCGGGGCAGGTCCGCGCAGACCCCGGGACCGTCATCAACGGACGGGTCGCGGTTCGGGTCTACGTCGTGCTGTCGGATGCCGAGACGCAGTACGAGGCGATTCGAGGGGTGCAGCTCCGCTTCTTCCCCACGACCATCGATACCGCGGTCGTCGTTCGCACCGACGATGCCGGTGCGGCAACGGCACTCCTCGAGCCGGGCGAGTACCGTCTCGTGTCGTCGTCACCGGTGAACTGGAAGGGGACGCGATACTCGTGGGACCGGCTCGTGCAGGTGAAGCCCGGTATCGCGGCGATCGAGCTCGGCGCCGGCTCTGCACAGCGGAGCGAGGTGGTGGACGAAGCGGCGTCCGCAGCCATCGGCGCCCCGCCCGCGACCCGGGTGGCCGACGCGACGCTCGTTCGCAAGGATCCGGGGATGGCCACGCTCTACTCGTTCTTCGCGCCGGGCAGCGGACACCTCTACGCCGAGGAGCGCACGACGGGCGCCGTGTTGCTCGGGCTGTCGGTCGTTGGGTTGGGCGTCACGGTCAGCTCGCTCTCGTGCGCGGCCGACACCGACTGCGACGCGACGACCGGCCGCATGACGTTAGGCGTCGCCGGCATGCTGGCGTTGTTCGGCTCATGGGCCTACGGGATGTTCGATGCCGATGACGCCGCGCGTCGCTTCAACGCGAGTCACGGACTCACGACGGCACACGTCCGCCCCATCGTCGTGCCGGGGGCGCGCGGACAAACGCAGCTCGGTTTCTCGGTCGGTGGGAGGTGAAATCGTGGATGTGCAGGTTCGCACTCGCGTGACGCGGGCCGCCGCGGCGACGGCCGCCGCGCTTCTCATGGTCGGGGCGCCTGCGGTCGGGCAGCCCGACGCGACGCGTGCCCTCGTCGGCGCGACGCTGGTGGACGGCCGCGGTGGGGCCACGGTGCCGAACGCGAGCGTCATCATTCGCGGCGCACGCATCGTCTGCGCCGGCACTCGCGCCGCGTGTCCGCCTCCCGCCGGCGCCGAGGTGGTGGATGTCTCAGGGCGCTGGCTCATGCCGGGGATCGTGGATGCCCACGTTCACTACTCGCAGACCGGATGGGCGGACGGGCGTCCCGACGCGCTCGACATGCGCGAACGGTTTCCGTACGACTCGACGATCGCGACGCTGCGCGACCCGACGCCGTTCTGGCGGTCATACCTCTGTTCCGGGGTGACGGCCACGTTCGACGTGGGCGGTTATCCGTGGACGTGGGGGCTTCGCGAGCGTGCGGAGACGTCGCCTAACGCGCCACACGTGGCGGCCGCGGGCCCATTGTTGTCCACACGCGATCACTGGCTCAACGTCCCCGGCGAGCGGCAGTTCCTTCACATCGGGAGCGACAGCGCCGTCGACGCGGGCGCGCGGTACCTCGTGCTCAACGGCACGAGCGCGGTCAAGGTGTGGTTCCTCGCGCGCGGCGGAGCCCCCGATACCGCGACGTGGCGCGCACGCCTCCATCGCGCCGGCGAGCACGCGCGGCGGGCGGGCGTGCCGCTCATCGTGCACGCGACGAACCTGTGGGCCGCGCAGCAGGCGGTCGAGGCGGGCGCGAAGCTCCTCGTCCACGGCGTGTCGGACCGCGAGGTCGACGACGCCTTCATCCGCGCCGCGCGGGCCGCGGGAACGGTCTACACGCCCACGCTCATCGTGGGCGACGGGTACCGTCAGCTCCGTGCGCGCCGGTTCGCCGCGGAGGCGAACGATCTGCGCTGCGTCGACCCCGCGACGCGCGCGAAAGCGTTCCTCACGGACTCGCTGCCGGGCCGCCCCGATGACGCCCAGGTCGCCCGCACGCGCGAGCAGGCCGCCGCGGGGTTCGCGATCGATGCCGCGAACGTCATGAAGGTCCATCGCGCGGGAATCCCGATCGCCATGGGCACCGACGCCGGCAACCCACTCACGCTTCACGGCCCGTCGGTGTTCCTCGAGATGGACGCGCTGCAGCGTGCCGGCCTCACGCCCATGGAGGTCATCGTCGCCTCCACGCGCAATGGCGCGATGGCGATGGGTCGGCTCGCCGACTTCGGCACCATCGAGGCAGGGAAGTTCGCCGATCTCGTCGTGCTCACGGCGGACCCCACGGCGGACATTGCGAACGCGCGCCGGATCGAGCTCGTGGTGCGTGGCGGCGTGGTGCATCGGCGGCGCGACCTCGAGTACGGGCCGCGCCGTGTGTCGATCACGTTCGATGACCTTCCCGTCGTCTCGCGAAATTTCAGGGGAAGCGACGACCACGAGCGGATCACCGATCGGCTCGTGCGCACCATCCAGACGCACCGCATTCCCGCGATCGGGTTCGTCAACGAGGGGAAGCTCTACCGCGCTCGCACGCTCGATGAGCGGCAACTCGACCTCCTTCGCCGGTGGGCCCGCGCTGGCCTGGAGCTCGGCAACCACACCTACTCTCACCTGGACCTGCACCGCGTGCCGCTCGACTCGTTCCTCGCCGACCTCACGAAAGGCGACGAGATGACGCGGAAGGTGCTTGCCGAGGGCGGTCGGGCTCCGCGGTATTTTCGTCATCCCTTCCTGCGTACCGGACGCACGCTGGAGGCGCGTGCAGCAGTGAACGAAGTGCTCGCGCGTCGCGGCTACACGGTCGCACCGGTCACGATCGACAACGCCGATTACCTCTTCGCCGCGGCGTACGACGACGCGATCGCCGCGCGCGACAGCGCGGACGCGGCCCGCATCGCATTGCGGTACGTGGCGTACATGGACAGCGTGTTCGCGTTCTACGAAGCCCAGTCGATGTCACTCGTGGGTCGCGAGATTCCCCACGTGCTGCTCGTCCACGCGAACCTGCTCAACGCCGATCACTTCGACGCGATCGCGCGGATGATCCGGCGTCGCGGATACACCTTCGCTCCGCTCGCCGATGTGCTCGCGGACCCGGTGTATCGCTCCAGTGACACGTACGTCGGTCCCGCGGGGATCACGTGGTTGCACCGGTGGGCGCTGTCGCGCGGCGTGCGTGGCGGCGCATTCGCCGGGGAGCCCGAGGTGCCGGCGGACATTGCGGCCGCGGCGGCGCGCCCGGCCCGCCGCTGACCGCCGTCGTTCGGCTCCGAGTGCACCACGCCCCATGTCATTCCGAGCGCAGCAGGGTGCCGTGCACGGACATTGCCAGCGCAGGTACCTTTCACGCAGGTGCGCCCGAGTGCGCCGCGCGAGGACGACCTCACGCGCCAAGTCGAACGGCGAGGACGACCTCGCAGCGCTGCGAGCAGTCAAATGGTGTGGCTCATCCTCGTCGTCGCCGGCTTGTTCGAGGTCGGCTGGGCCGTCGGACTCAAGTACAGCGAGGGGTTCACAAGATTCTGGCCCAGTGTGGGAACGTCGGTGGCCTTCGTCCTGAGCGTCTGGCTGCTCGGTGTCACGCTGCGGACCCTCCCGTTAGGCACGGCGTACGCGGTCTGGACGGGCATCGGGGCCATCGGCACGGCGATCGTCGGCATGCTGGTGTTCGGGGAGCCCGCGACGGCTGCACGAATCGCCTGCCTCGGGCTCATCGTCGTGGGCATCGTCGGGTTGAAGGTGATCAGCTGAAGCAGCTAACAGCTATCAGCAAAGACCACCTCGGCGTACGGCACGGCGCGCGCGGGCCGGTCGGAACGGCGATGACGCGGAACAAGCCGAAACGGCCGGATGACGGCTCTGCACCGGCGCCGCGTCGCGCGAGGCCGCGCCGCTTCGGCATCCAGAACGGAAGGGAGGAACGGATGAGGGGATGAGGGGGATGAGTGGGATCGCTCCTCAGCACTCACGCGCCCGCGCGCCGGGGCCGGGACGTGGTGGGAGCTGCTCTCAGGGTGAGTGGCGTTCCGGTGGGGCCGTTCCCCTTCATTCAGGTCCCAGCGCGAGGAGCTTCCACTCGCCCGGGATGATGTCTCTC
>DASURJ010000963.1:0-9554 GCA_036280115.1 Gemmatimonadaceae bacterium | reverse complement strand
GTGAGCGCGCATCCGCGAGTAGGTCATGGCGATGCCCTCGGTAGGATCGGATGTAATAATCTGCGCATGTCGCGCGCCCGTGGGGCGGCGGTGGACGATCGAGCACGTGACCTCTAACGTTCGACGGCGCGGCAGCGCCGCGTCGGACATGCCCTGACGTGCATCGCGTGAGCTGAGTTGGCGTCGACCATCCGCCTCAAGACCGACATCGTCGTCATCGGTGCGGGCCAGGCCGGCCTGTCGTCGGCGTACCATCTGAAGAAACGCGGCCTCGCGCCGAACCGCGGGTTCGTCGTCCTCGACCAGTCGCCTAACGCGGGTGGCGCGTGGCAGCACCGCTGGCCGTCGCTGACGCTCAGTACCGTCAACCGCATCCACGACCTGCCCGGAATGCGCTTTTCGGACGCCGTCGACACCGGAGCCACCGAGGTCCAGGCGGCCGTCGCCGTCCCGCAATACTACGAGGCGTACGAGAAGGCGTTCGCCCTGCCGGTCTACCGGCCGGTCAGGGTCAGGGTCGTCTGCGACCGCGGCGAACGGTTCGTGGTCGAGACGGACCGCATCGAAGTCTCGGCCCGCGGCATCATCAACGCGACCGGTACGTGGGAGTCACCGTACATCCCCGAGTACCCCGGCGCCGACCGGTTCGCGGGCCGCCAGCTCCACACGAAGGACTATCGAACGGCCCAGGAGTTCACGGGCCAACACGTTGTCATCGTCGGCGCCGGCATCTCGGCGATCCAGTTGCTCGACGAGATCTCGCGCGTCACGACCACCACGTGGGTGACGCGCCGGCCGCCCGAGTTTCGCGCCGGGCCGTTCGACGAGGCGGCGGGCCGAGCCGCGGTCGCCATCGTCGAAGACCGCGTGCGCCGGGGCTTGCCACCGAGATCGGTCGTGTCGGTCACGGGCATTCCCATCACGCCGGCCATCGAGGACATGTTCGCGCGCGGCGTCCTCGACCGGCTGCCGATGTTCAGCGAGATCGTCGAGGACGGCGTCCGCTGGCCGGACGGCACGACCGTCCGTGCCGATGTCATCCTGTGGTGCACGGGATTTCGGAGCTCGCTCGACCACCTCGCGCCACTCATGCTGCGGGAGCCGACCGGCGGCATCGTGATGACGGGCCGGCTCGCCACGCAGGTGGCGAAGGACCCGAGGATCCACCTCGTCGGCTACGGGCCGTCGGCATCCACGATCGGCGCGAACCGGGCAGGAGCCGCTGCGGTGGCGGAGCTGATGGCACTCCTCGGACTCCCGTGAGGGCGCGCCACGATACATCATCGACGGAAGCCCCGTCACGAGGCACCATGCCCCTCGAGCTCCACATCGCCTGGCGATACCTGCGCAGCCGCCGCGGGTCGAAGCTTCTGTCGTTCATCAGCGTCATCGCGATCGGCGGCGTCGTCGTTGGCGTGAGCGCGCTCATCGTCGTCATGGGCGTGATGAACGGGCTCCAGCGTGACCTTCGCGAGAAGATCCTCGTTGGCAGCCCCGACATTCGCGTCATGGGCAGTGGCCCCGCCATGCGCATGGATGATTGGGAGGCGGTCCTCCGAACGATCATCGCGCAGGACGGCGTCGTGGCCGCGGGGCCGTTCGTGTTCACCCAGGCGATCGCGAACGCCGGTCACGACTACATGGATGGCGGCGTCGTCGTCGGCATCCCGCCACGCGCGCCTAACGTCCCGGAGATCACGAGCGTTGGCGATCACGTCGTCGCCGGGACATTCCGCTTCACCGGCACGTCCGGCGAGGACGACGGCATCGTGCTCGGCACACTGCTGGCCTCGAGGCTCGGCGTTCGCGTCGGCGATCGCGTCATGCTGTACGGTCGTGGCACCGGAGTCACGAGCGCGGTGACGGGCTACCCGTCCCCGCTCACCATGCCGTTCGAGGTGACGGGGCTCTTTCAGACCGGGATGTACCAGTACGACAACACCCACATGTACGTGTCGCTCGCGCGCGCGCAGGAGCTCGCGGGGCTGGGGGCGGCCGTCTCGGGGATCGAGGTCAAGACCGAGTCGCGCTGGATGGCCGAGGAGGTGGCGGGCGAGCTCGAGGCGGCGCTGCAGCAGCGCTACGCGGCGGTGGAATGGCAGGAGCAGAACCGGTCGCTGTTCCAGGCACTCGAGCTCGAGAAGCTCGGGATGGGACTCATTCTCTTTCTGATCATTCTCGTGGCGGCGTTCAACATCGTCAGCAACCTGACCATGGTCGTGGCCGACAAGACGCGGGAGATCGGAATCCTCAAGGCGATGGGAATGACGTCGCGGTCGGTTCGTCGCGTGTTCTTCGCGCAGGGGCTCGTGATCGGCGTCTTCGGGACGCTGGTCGGTGTCTTGTTAGGCGTGGCGACGTCCATCATCCTCGGGAGCTCCGAGGTGATCAAGCTGGACCCCGAGATCTACTTCATCGATCACCTGCCGGTCGTCACGGACGTGGGTGACGTCCTGCTGACGGTGGCGGCGAGCCTCGCGATCGCGACGCTGGCGACGTTGTACCCCTCCATGCAAGCGGCGCGGCTCTATCCCATCGAGGCGATCAGGCACGAATGACCGGTGAATGACTGTGGGTGGAGGGCGGGCTTGTTTGCGCGTGGGAAGCCCCCTATCGGGAGGTGCGTTTGCAGTCATCAGTGGCGAGTCATCCAGTCGTCAGTATTCCAGTACTGACTGATCTACTGGCGACTGTATTACTAGCGACTGATGACTGTAACCGCACCTCCCGGTAGAGGGGCCTGTCTTTAGTGAGCGGTGGACCATCGCCAATCGCGAACCTCCGGCAGGTCATCGCCCGTCTCCACGATGTACCGACGATGCTCCTCGAGCATCGTCCGGCACTGGAGCGCCAGCTCGGCCGCCGTCGCGTCGTTCGTGAGTTGCGGGACACGCCGAATGACATCCAGCACGAGATGGAAGCGGTCGATGTCGTTCAGGACCGTCATGTCGAACGGTGTCGTCGTCGTGCCTTCTTCCTTGTACCCGCGGACGTGCAGGTTCGGGTGGTTGCGGCGGCGGTACATGAGCCGGTGGAGGAGCCACGGGTACCCGTGGAACGCGAAGATGATCGGCTTGTCGACCGTGAAGATGGCGTCGAACGCCTCGTCCGTGAGACCGTGCGGATGTTCGCCGGCGGTCTGGAGCGTCATGAGGTCCACCACGTTCACGACGCGCGTCTTTAGCGACGGCAGCCGTTCGCGCAGCAGCTGCGCGGCGGCGAGCATCTCCATCGTCGGCACGTCGCCCGAGCACGCCAGGATGACATCCGGAGCACCGTCGCCTGCCGTTCCCGCCCAGTTCCAGATGCCGAGTCCGGCGGTACAGTGCCTAACGGCTTCGTCCATCGCAAGCCACTGCGGCGCCGGCTGCTTCCCGGCGACGATGACGTTCACATAGTTGCGCGAGCGCAGACAGTGATCCGCCACCGACAGCAGCGTGTTCGCGTCGGGCGGGAGGTAGACGCGTACGACGTCCGCCTTCTTGTTCACGACGTGATCGATGAACCCCGGGTCCTGATGGCTGAAGCCGTTGTGATCCTGCCGCCAGACGTGTGACGTGAGCAGATACGTGAGCGAAGGAATCGGCACGCGCCAGGGAATCTCCCGGGTCGTCTTGAGCCACTTCGCGTGCTGGTTGAACATCGAGTCCACGATGTGAATGAACGCTTCGTAGCACGAGAAGAACCCGTGACGTCCGGTGAGGAGGTAACCCTCGAGCCATCCCTGGCAGAGGTGCTCGCTCAGGACCTCCATGACGCGGCCATCGGGCGCGACGTGGTCGTCCGTGGCGAGGATGCGGCCCGTGAACACGCGGTCGGTCACCTCGAACAGTGCGTCCAGTCGGTTCGAGGACGTCTCGTCCGGGCCGAACACGCGGAAGTTCTTCGCCTCGGCGTTCAGGGCCATGACGTCCCGCAGGAATCGGCCGAGCACGCGCGTGGCTTCGGCATCGACGCCGCCCGGGACGGGGACGGTGACCGCGTAGTCACGGAAGTCCGGCATCGCCAGGTCGCGCGTCAGGCGCCCGCCGTTGGCGTGCGGGTTGGCGCCCATGCGGCGGTTGCCCTTGGGCGCCAGCTCGGCGAGCTCCGGCCGCAGCGCGCCGCGCTCGTCGAACAGCTCCTCGGGGCGATAGCTTCGAAGCCACTCCTCGAGCTGGCGGAAATGCTCCTCGTTCTTCGCGAGCCCGGCGAGCGGCACCTGGTGCGACCGGAACGACCCTTCGGTCGGCTTGCCGTCCACCGTCCTGGGGCCCGTCCACCCTTTTGGCGACCGCAGTACGATCATCGGCCACCGGGCGAACGACGGGTCGTTGTTCGACCGCGCCCGCTGCCGAATGTCGTGAATCCGCGCGATGACCGTGTCGAGTGTCGCCGCCATGGTCTGGTGCATGACCTCGGACTCGCTCCCCTCCACGAAGAACGGCTCGTAACCGAACCCCGTGAACATCGCTCTGAGCTCGTCATCGCTCATGCGAGCATACACCGTCGGGCCGGCGATCTTGTACCCGTTGAGATGGAGCACCGGCAACACGGCACCGTCGCGCACGGGATTGAGGAACCGGTGCGAGATCCAGCTCGTGGCGAGCGCACCGGTCTCCGCCTCGCCATCGCCCACCACGCAGCACGCGATGAGGTCGGGGTTGTCGAACACGGCACCGAACGCGTGCGCGAGCGAGTAGCCCAGCTCTCCCCCCTCGTTGATGGACCCAGGCGTCTCCGGAGCTACGTGGCTCGGAACACCGCCGGGGAAGGAGAACTGCTTCATGAGGCGCCGCATCCCGGCCTCATCCCCCGAGACCTCGGGGTACACTTCGCTGTACGTGCCTTCGAGGTACACGTTGGCGACGATCCCCGGACCACCATGTCCCGGCCCGCAGACGTACAGCATGTCGAGATCGTGCTGCACGATCACGCGGTTGAGATGCACGTAGATGAAATTGAGCCCGGGCGTCGTCCCCCAGTGGCCCAGGAGCCGCGGCTTCACGTGCGCGAGCTCGAGCGGCCGGCGCAACAAGGGATTGTCGAGCAGGTAGATCTGGCCGACGCTCAGGTAGTTGGCCGCGCGCCAGTAGGCATCGATGCGCGTGAGCTCGGTCGGCGAGAGCGGTGCGGACTCATCCGCGACGGTGGTAGCGGAGGCATGCGCGATCATCGGCGTACTTCCCGTTCGAGGAGTGTGCGGATGCTGACGCAACATCCGGGCGTCCACGGCTCGATCGCGGCTCTTGTGCTGCGTGAGGCTTCCACTCGCGCGGCCGGAACGCCAGAGTTGAATGTCGAGAATCACGAACCAGACGCAACGAGCCCGGAGCGACGGAGCCGGAGATGGCGTGCACGCAATGTGACGGCGTCGAGCAGCAGTTCGATCCGAAGGCGGCGCGGCGATCGCTGCGGCGCTACCGCCGGCGTGGGCCGGACAGGACGACCCGGCTGCTCATCCAGGATCTTCGAGCCGCGCTCGAGGCGCTCGACGCCCGCGACGCGTTGCTGCTCGACATCGGGGCGGGCGTGGGGGCCATTCACCACGAGCTGCTCGACGGCCGTGTGGGACGCGCCGTGCACGTGGACGCGTCGTCCGCGCACCTCGAAGTTGCGCGTGAGGAGACCGCCCGTCGCGGTCACGAGGTACGGACGAGCTTCGTGTATGGCGACTTCGTCGCCATCGCCGACACCCTTCCCGACGCGGAGATCGTGACGCTCGATCGCGTGATCTGTTGTTACCATGACATGACCGGGCTCGTGGATCGGTCGGCCCGGAAGGCTCTGCGACTCTACGGAGCGGTCTATCCACGCAACACCGTCTGGATGGGGATCGGCATCGCCGCGATCAACGCGTTTCAGCGGTTGACACGGAGCGCCTTTCGCGTGTTTCATCACGATCCGGCCGCGATCGACGCCGAGCTCCGCGCCGCCGGACTGGAACGCCGGAGCCTCCGTCGCACGTTAGGCTGGGAGGTCGTGGTGTACGCTCGCGCCCTGAGCGCGGGCACGTGACCCCCGTCGAGCCCACTTCGGAGCGAGCCCGACCGCAAGTCAAGCCGCCCGAAGCGGGAACCCCGGAGGGGCCAGCGGTATAACCACTGTGGGCCCGGCGGCACTGTACAGCCCGCCGGCCCCTATATTGGACTCAACCGGGAGTTGCTGGTGAAGCCATTCGGTTCACCGCCCCACCTGTCGCGGTCGGTCGTCCGCCGTGTCGCCACCATAGGCGTCACGGCCACGCTCGCGTCCGCGTGTACGCCAGGGGCATCATCCATCAGCGCCGCCGCGCTGCCCGCCACGGCCGCGACCGAGGCCCAGCGGCCGCTGAGCGAAACGGTCGCGACAACGGCCGCGACCTCTCACGTGGTCATCGTGTCGATCGACGGGCTCCGCCCCGACGCGATCGGACGCTTCAACGCCACGACGATCGGTCGCCTCGCGCGCGAAGGCAGCCACACGTTCGCCGCGACGACCATCAACCCGAGCAAGACGCTGCCGTCGCACACGTCGATGCTGACGGGCGAAGGGCCGGACGAACACGGCATCACCTGGAACTCGAACCGAACCGGCGCGCACGCGTCGCTGCCCGTTCCGACCGTCTTCGGCGTCGCGCGAAAGAGCGGGCTCCATACGGCCGCGTTCTTCTCGAAGGGGAAGTTCAACCACCTCGAGGTGCCCGGCTCGCTCGACTACTCGCAGGCGCCTAACGGCAACGGCAAGTGGAGCGCCGACCGCACCGTCGCGGATGTCGAGCGCTATCTCACCGCGCATCGCCCCAACCTGCTGTTCGTTCACCTGGCCGAGCCCGACAATGCCGGCCACCTGTGGGGCTGGATGTCGACCTTCTACGGCCGCGCGGTGCGAAAGGCCGACGCCGCGGTCGCCCGGCTCATGACCGCCGCCGACCAGGCCTATGGCGCGGAGAACTACACGATCATCATTACCGCCGACCACGGCGGACATGGCCGCACGCACGGATCGACGCGCGCGGAGGACGTGAAGATCCCGTGGATCGCCTGGGGGAAAGGGGTGAGCCCCCGAATGAGCATCGCGGACAGTGTCCGCACGATGGACACGGCCGGCACGGCGCTGTGGCTCCTCGGCGTCGATGCGCCCGACGGGTGGAGTGGCGTCGCCGTTCGCTCCGCGTTCACCTCCGACGCCCAGTCCGCATCGGACCAGGCGGTGGACGACGACGAGGCGTCGGTGATGTTCTGAGCGAGCGGCGTGTATCCATGCTCGCCGCTCGCGCGATCACCGCCCCTCGAGGTCCCGCTCGCCCATCACGCGGCGGTCCGCACGCCCGGTTCCGGGGTGCTTGAGGGCGTCGTAGAACCGCTCACCCTTGAGCTGAAGCTCACCGATGATGGCGGCGAAGTCACGCGGCGCCATCTCCCGCGCGATCTCGGGCACGAGCGCTTTCAGCAACGTCACCCGCTCGCCGAGGGGCAGGTCATTCGCGGCGTTCACCAGCTGGCGAATGGCCGGGTGGTTCAAGCCGTCGGTTTCGGGACTCGTCGTCATCGTAGACCTCGGGACGGGCAGCGATACGTATTCTACTGGAGCGCAGTCAGGCGCCGCGACCTGCCAGCGCCTCGTACGATCTCGCGGCGAGGGCTGGCCTGGCGAAGTTACGCGGATTCGCCTCTGCCGGTAGCGTGCCGCTCGGGTCCGTCACTCACAGCTCCCTGCCGTTGCTCGTCCCCACGCCGCTTGGCTCGCCGCGCCCCGGCGTCCCATATTGCGGCCGACATCGCCGGGGCCGCGGGAGACCACCCCGGTGTGGCATTCCGGAGCAGCGGAACTGGAACTCGATGATGGACTGTGACGAGAGCGAGCGACGTCTCCGCGCCGGCCTCGTTGCGGGCGGTGCTGTGCTGCTCGTCCTCGTGCTCACCGCACAGCTCTATGTGTGGATCAACCTCTGGCCGGTTCGGATCGGCGTCCTGACGGCATTCGTCTGGTCCATTCCGCAGGTGCTGCTCTGGTCGCTCACCATCCCGCTCATCGACGCACTCGCGACGCGATGGCCCGTGGAGGGTCGCGGTGCGGCCTGGCGGCTCGCAGGGCATGTTCTCGCGAGCGTGTCGGTCGCGCTGCTCGTGCTCCTGACCCTCGATCTCTCGGACCGGGCGCTCGGCTGGACGGCGCTGATGGGCGCGCCCGGGACGCTCGTCACGGCGATCGACAAGACCATCCTGCACACGCATATCGGGATCGCGATCTACTGGGTGGTGCTCGCCGCGAACCATGCGCGGGGGTACTACCGTCGGCTCGGCGAGCGGGAGCTGCGCGCAGCACGCCTCGAAACGGAGCTCGCCGAAGCACAGCTCGGCGCCCTGCGTATGCAGCTCGATCCTCATTTTCTGTTCAACACCCTGAATTCGATTGGCGTGCTGATGCGGCGCGATCCGGACGCGGCGTCGCGCATGCTCGGGCGCCTGGGCGATTTTCTTCGCAGCACGCTGGACCACGCGGGTTCCAGCGAAGTCAGCGTCGCGACGGAGCTCGAGTACGTCCGGGCGTACCTGGAGATCGAGCAGGTGCGGTTCGGCGGCCGGCTGGCGACCTCCGTCACCGTCGAGCCCGGGCTCGAGCAGCACGCGGTGCCGTACCTCATCCTCCAGCCGCTCGTGGAGAACGCGGTGAAGCACGGCGTCGCCCGGCGCAGTGCGCCGGGCACCGTGCGTGTGGACGTACGCTCCGACGGCGACCGCCTAACGCTGACCGTCCGCGACGATGGCCCCGGCCCGTCGCTCGCCGGCGCCTCGCGCGGGTCGGGGGTGGGGCTCGCCAACGTCGCGCGGCGTCTCGAGCACAGTTACGGGGCGGACCAGCACCTCGAGCTCCGCGCGGCGCCGGACGGCGGGGCCGTGGCGCGAGTGGTGCTCCCCCGTCGCACCGTGGGTTCGCCGGGCCAGCCTCGCGTTGCGCCAGCGCGCGCGGCGCGCTCCTATACCGGCCCGGGTGAAGGTGCTACGCGCCCTCATCGCTGACGACGAGCCGCTCGCGCGCGAGGGGATCCGCGCGTTGCTCGGCGCGGAGCCCGACGTCGTGGTCGTCGCGGAATGTGCGGACGGCGCGGCCGCCGTCGCACGAATCAACGAGCTCCGGCCCGACCTCGTGTTTCTCGACATTCAGATGCCGGAACTGAACGGGTTCGAGGTCATGCGCGCGATCGGCGTCGACGCGGTCCCCGCCGTGATCTTCGTGACGGCGTACGACCAGTTCGCGCTCGAGGCATTCCACGTCCACGCCGTCGACTACCTCCTCAAGCCCGCGAACGAGGAACGATTCGCCATCGCCATGCGGCGCGCGCGGAGCCTGCTCGAGTACGAGGACGGCCGGCTCGCGCGCGGGAGGATCGCGTCGCTGCTCGCGGCCCTCGAGCATCCCACGCCGCGCATCGACCGGCTGGCGGTACGAGTGGACGGACGAACCTTGCTGCTGAAGCCAGAAGACATCGACCACATCGAGGCCGAAGGCAACTACGCCCGCGTGCACATGCGAGAGCGCACGCTGCTCATTCGCGAGTCGCTCGCCGACCTCGAGCGCCAGATCGACTCCTC
>DASURJ010000962.1:0-4349 GCA_036280115.1 Gemmatimonadaceae bacterium | reverse complement strand
GCGCCTATCGTAACGGCGCGCCCGCTTCGTTTGTCCAGGACGGGAGGCCGGAAACTTGCGCACCAGTCTGGCTCATGACCACCCGCGCCCGCCCGCTCGTCACGGCCATGCGCGTGTTCGTGCTGGCGTTCGGCACCGCCGCGCTCTGGCTCGGACGCGACGGCATGAACCCCGACGGCGTCGCGTACCTCGACGCGAGCGACGTCTATCTCACCGGGGACTTCACCTCGGGGAGCGGGTACTGGAGCCCCCTCTACCCGATGCTGCTCGCGTTCGCGCGCCTCGTCGGAGGCACGCAACCCGCGCGCGAGCTCGCGATCGCGCAGGTCGTCAACTTCGTCGCGTTCCTCGCCGCGTTCGCAGCGCTCGAGTTCTTCATTCGATCAATGCGGCTCGCTACGGCCGAGAGGCAGCCCGGTGCACCGCCTAACGGCACTGCGTGGCGCGTCCTCGCTTACGCGTTGTTCACCGTCGTGACGGTCGGGTGGATTCGTCTCTGGCTCCTCACGCCCGACATGCTCGTCGCCGCCATCGTGCTGGCCGTGAGCGGCCTTTCCATCCGCATGGCGACTGGCGGTACCGACTGGGGCAACGTCGCGATGCTCGGCGTGCTACTCGGCATTGGCTACCTCACCAAGGCGGCACTCCTGCCGGTGGGGGTCGCGGTGATCGTCACACTCGCCGTCGTGCTGCGACGTCGCCGGTCACCCGGGTGGCCGGCCAAGATGGCGGTTGCCACCGGCCTGTTCCTGTTCATTGCGACACCGCAGGCGATCTACGTCTCGCGGACGAGCGGCCGGCCCACGTTCAGCGACGTCGGCCGCCTGTCCTACCTCTGGTTCATCGCAGGCGTGCCAGGACCGATATCGTCCGCGTTCTCGCTACCGGACAGTCTTCCACCGCCGGACGGCACTCCCGACACGCTCGCGGCACTCGACCCGTCGCGCGACGGCGGGCCGGAGGTGTACGACATCGTTGCCCCGCTCCCGGGCACCCTGCCCATCTGGTACGACGCCGGGTACTGGTATCGTGATGTGATCGCGCCGTCCTCGCCGCGCCATATCGCTCGCGCGCTCGTTAGGAACGCGCGTGTGTACCTCGAGGTGTTCGGCTTCCTGATCGTAGGCGGGCTCGCAGCCATGGCCGCCGGACGGCCATCGCGCCGTGAGGCGTCGGCCATGCACCCGGCCTGGGTGCTCGTCGCCCCGGCGCTGGCCGCGTGTGCCATGTACGCGCTGATACTCGTGCAGACGCGTTATGTAGCCCCGTTCGCGCTCCCGCTGTTCGCCGGGCTCGTACCCCCATGGGCCGTGGACGACCTGACGCGACGGCTCCGGCGCGGCTTCGCAGTCGGCGCGGTCGCTGTATTACCACTGGTCCTCCACCAGGTGAAGGTGGATACGGCCGCCTGGCGCGGGTCGGCGTCGGTACGTGAGAGCTTCGTTGCCGCACTCGCCGCGCGTGGAATCGGTCCCGGAACGCGTCTCGCCTTCATCGGCGAAGCGTATGACGCGCACTGGGCGCGACTCGGGCGCCTGCGATTCGTCACGCTGCTGCCCCGCGCCGAGGCGCCCAGGTTCTGGCATCAGGACGAAGTGGGACGGGCGAAGGTTCTCGACGGGATGACGCGAGCCGGTGCGCAGGCCATCATCGCCGAGTCGCCAGTGCCGGGCATGAGCTTCGCGGGGTGGCAGCGGCTACCACCGGCCGGAGCACCGAGCCCGGAACTGCTCCTGTACGGGGCCTCCGCGGGGGTCGCGCAGCGCTGACCCGCCCGAGGCCGGCGCGTTCCGCCAACGCGGTCGCTAACTTTCGCCCGCGTGACACTCGACACGCTCCTCGGCCTCATCGTGGCGAACCGCCTCGAGATCCTCGCCGTCATCACGGGGATCATCAGCGTGTACCTCAGCACGCGCGAGAACATCTGGAGCTGGCCGACCGCGATCGTGAACGTGTCGCTCTACTTCATCGTCTTTTACGAGGCGAAGCTGTACGCGGACATGGGGCTGCAGGTCGTGTACTTCGCTCTCTCCCTGTACGGGTGGTACGAGTGGCTGTACGGCGGGGAGAACCGCACCGAGCTTCACGTCTCGCGCGCCTCGCGAACACTTGGCGTTAGGCTCGCGGTGCTCGGTGTCGTGTCGGCGGTGGTGCTGGGGACGGCGCTCGCGCGGTTCACCGACGCCTCCCTTCCCTACATCGACTCGGCCACGACGACGACGAGCCTCGTGGCGCAATGGATGATGACGCGGAAGATCCTCGAGAGCTGGGCCGTGTGGGTCGCGGTCGATGTCGTGTACATCGGCATGTTCTTCTACAAGAAGCTGTACCTCACGATGGGGCTGTACGCGGTGTTCCTGGTCCTCGCGGTCGTGGGGTACGTGCGATGGAGGCGGTCGTGGCAGACCCGGACGCTCGCGAGCACGGGCTGGGAGCCCACCGTCGCGACGTCGTGACTCGGAGGCGAACGACGGAGCTCGTAGCCCGAACTGGCGTCGCCGTGGTCGTTGTCACGGGATCCGAGTCCACGGGCAAGACGACGTTGGCCGCCGACCTCGCGCGGCACTACGACACGACGTGGCTGCCAGAGTTCGCCCGCACGTACGGTGACCGGGCGCAGGCCGCTGGTCGTGAGCTCGACGCGAGCGATGTGGAGCCCATCGCGCGAGGGCACATCGCACATGCGGATGACGCCATCGCGCGCGCGCGCGGGGTCGTGATTCTCGACCAGGATCTCGTGAGCACGGTAGTGTACGCCCGGCATTACTACGGAAGTTGTCCGGCATGGATCGAGCAGGCGGCGCTCGAGCGCCTGGGAGACCTGTACCTGCTCTGCGACATCGATGTGCCGTGGGTTCCCGGCCCGCACCGCGACCGTCCGCACTCGCGTGAACAGCTGCACGAGATGTTCGAGACGACCCTTCGGGCGCTCGGTGCGCGGTACGTCCTCATTGGCGGGACGTGGGACGAGCGGCGGACCGCCGCCATCTCGGCGATCGAGACCGACCGTGAAGGTTTGCTTCGTTGGGGGTCAGAGTCCTAACCCATCGTTTTCACGCGGCGCGTGAAAACGATGGGTTAGGACTCTGACCCCCAACGTACTGACCCCCAACGTATCAATCGACTTCCATGTGCCGCACGCCGAAGCGCACGTACTGCTCGTGCACGAGCGAGCGCAGCTTGGCCTGCACCCCATCGGGGTCGCGGATCGCGCGAAGGGTCACCCGCGGCGTGCTCGCGTCGGCGCTCAAGACCTGCACGTCACCGAGCCCGGCGACCCGTGCCCAGAACGGACGTACGATGACCGAGTCCCGCACTCGCCGGAGCTCGAGATCGTGAGTGATCGTGGACAGGATCCCCGTCGTGACACGCAGCCGCTCGGTCGTGAGGAGGTACTTCATGGTGCTCACTTTCAGGTAGGACATGAGTGCGCCGATGATGCAGAGCACCCAGATCGCGACGATGACCCACGGGTAGATCGAGCGTGCATTCAGATCGTCGGTCGCGCTCAGCGGGGTGTTCGCGCGCAGCACCAGGAGCCCGACGGTGGCGACGATCGCCCCGATGCCGAGCGTCGTGTAGGTCGGCAGGTTCAGCATCTGCGACGGCGACCCCTTCCACACCGTTTGTTCGCCGGGGTGGCTCGTCTGGCCCACCGGCTCGCTTGACGTTCGCTCGGACACGCGCTCCTCGGCTCGTCGGTCCAGGTGCCCTGTCGCGCCAATGCTACGCGCGACGGGGGCCCCCGACAAGACGGTGCACGCTGTCCGACAGGCGTCAGCGGTGCGAGCGACGCCGCGGGATGTCCACCTTTCCCTTCACGTCGCCGTAGTCGATCGACCCCGATCCGTCCCGCTCCACCGTGAAGTCGCCGCCGACGCGTGCGACGTCGATGCTACCCGAGCTGTCGCGCCCAATGCGGACCGAACCCGTGACGTCGTAAACCTCGATCTCGCCCGAACTGTCCTCATCGATGTCCACCGATCCCGTCACCGATCGCACCTCGATCTCGCCGGAGGAATCGCTGATCCATACGTCGCCGGCATCGCGCACGCGGATTCCACCGGAATTGTCCTCGATGCGCACCCGGCCCGAAACGCTCTCGACCGTGAGGTCGCCCGACGTGTCATCGATCTCGATCGACAGCGTCTGAGGCACCTCGATGACGAGATCGAGCAGCGCCTGCTCGTTCCGTCGCCAATTCTGTAGCTCGGGCATCAGGGCACGCACGTCGACCTGATTCCCGTTTCTGGTCGCTTCGATTTTGATGTCGTCGAGCAGGTCGCGGCTCGACGCGCGCGCCGTTCCGCGAATGCGCACTTCTGTGAGGTCGGCTCGTCCCGTCACGC